>PWNK01000106.1 GCA_003557865.1 Desulfonatronovibrio sp. | reverse complement strand
GGTTACCAGCCATGCCTTGATTGCTGTTGCCGGTGTTCCCTGGAGTTAAACAAGATAACCCGGCCAGGTTTTCTGGTTGCTGAAGGTGGCATTATTTGCGCTGAATGCAGGCAGGGTGGGGACCGGGTTCTAAGAATCCAATGGGAATCCCTGGACTTTCTGCAGAAACTTAATTCGTCAGACCCTGAAGAATGGGCAGAATGGACTCCGGTTCAGACAGTGCTTCAGGATTGCCTGGAACTTGTGGACTCTTTTGTTGATTTCCATCTTGGGGGGGGATTATCAGACTTGCGCTCGGGATGATCCTGGACTTTGGATTTTTTCTTCTGCCGGCTCTGGTCTGTCCTTCAGGAAATGATATTATCCTGACCATCCAAGACCCCTGGGCAGAACTTTTTCACTGACCATAAAGGCTGGACTTTATGGTTTTTTAGGGATAACCGGTTCTGCCGCATGACCGCTTTAGCCTTGCTGCTGTTTGCAACCCGGAAGCTGTTAGCTGCCAATGGAGTAGAAAATGTTTTTTCAGGATGTGATACTCAAACTTCAACAATTCTGGACCGGACAGGGCTGTATTCTTCAGCAGCCGTATGATATTGAAGTCGGTGCCGGAACTTTTAATCCAGCCACATTTCTCAGGGTAATAGGCCCGGAACCATGGAAGACGGCCTATGTTGAACCTTCCAGAAGGCCTGCTGACGGCAGGTATGGCGAAAATCCCAACCGCCTTCAGCATTATTACCAGTTTCAGGTCATTCTCAAACCATCACCGGCAGATATTCAGGATCTTTATTTGAAAAGC
Organism: Desulfonatronovibrio sp.; assembly: GCA_003557865.1. Taxonomy (GTDB): domain Bacteria; phylum Desulfobacterota; class Desulfovibrionia; order Desulfovibrionales; family Desulfonatronovibrionaceae; genus Desulfonatronovibrio. The sequence continues at coordinate 6,221 of PWNK01000106.1, read as the reverse complement.
CTTGAAATTCTTGGCATCGATCCCCGCAGGCATGATATCCGTTTTGTTGAAGATGACTGGGAATCGCCAACTTTAGGCGCGTGGGGGCTTGGATGGGAGGTATGGCTCAACGGTATGGAGATCACCCAGTTTACCTATTTTCAACAGGTGGGGGGTATCGACCTTGATCCGGTCAGCGTGGAAATCACCTACGGCCTGGAACGTATCTCCATGTATCTTCAGGAAAAAGGGTCTGTCTACGATCTGCTATGGAATTCGGGGGTTACTTATGGTCAGGTCCACCGCCAGGCAGAAGTGGAGCATTCTAAATATAATTTTGAAATGAGTGACGCGGAGATGCTCCTTGATTTTTTTGAAAAAAGTGAAAGGGAATGCCTCAAACTGTGCGCGGCAAAACTGGCCTGGCCGGCTTATGATTACTGTTTGAAATGTTCGCACACCTTCAATCTTCTCGAGGCAAGAGGAGCCATTTCCATAACTGAAAGAACCGGCTACATAGCCAGGGTTAGAAATCTGGCTTCAAAGATTGCCACAATCTATAGTGAACAAAGAGAAGAAATGGGCTACCCCCTGATAGGAACATAGTCTGAAGTTCGATATGCATGAAAGTCTTCTTCCTATGTACACATAATCTTCAACAATGCCTGACTGACTAAGGATAAACGAAAATGTCCGTTTTTGTTCTGGAAATCGGTTTTGAAGAGATGCCCGCAAGATTTCTCGGCCCTCTTGCCGCTGAGCTGGAAAACAGCCTGCACCTTTGTCTGGCCAGAGAAATGATCCAATACAAATCCATTGAAGTCTATTCAACTCCCAGAAGGCTGTGCGTCCATGTCGGCTCCATGTCCAGGCTCCAGGATTCAAGACAGGAGATTGTTACCGGTCCCCCGGAGGCTGTCGCCTTTGATGACAATAAGAATCTGACCAGGGCCGGCCTTGGATTCGCAAGGTCTCAGCAGGTTGATGCGGCGGACCTTTTTGTGCACAAGACTCAAAAGGGAAGATATCTGGCAGCCAAGAAAACCCTTGGGGGCAGGCCAAGCATTGCAGTTTTGCCTGACGTCTCCAGTGAGATTATCAGAGGTTTGAATTTTCCAAAAAAAATGAGATGGGCCGACGGTTTTTCCTTTGGACGCCCCATACGCTGGATACTGGCCATGCTTGATGACAGCCTGGTTTCTTTCAATATTTCAGATGTCCAGTCCGGAAAGCATACCTATGGACATCGAGTCCTTGGACCGGGGCCTTTCGAGCTGGCTCATGCTCAAGACTACCCTTATGTGCTGGAACAGAAGGGCAGGGTGGTGCTGAACCCGGAAAAGAGAATGGAAATGATTAAGGCCGGGAATAATGAGCTGGTTTTGGAAAAACAGGGAAAGGTTGTTCAAAATGAGGATCTGGTCAGGGAAACATCCAACCTGGTTGAATTTCCGGTTTCTGTGCTGGGAGGTTTTGATGAACGATATCTTGAACTTCCCAGGGAGGTCCTGCTGACCAGCATGGAAACACATCAGAAGAGTTTTGGTGTGGAAGGAGACGACAATACTCTTCGGCCTTATTTTTTGACGGTAATCAACAATAACCCCGAGGATATTGACCTGGTCAGAAAAGGCTGGGAAAGGGTGCTCAAAGCCAGACTTGAAGACGCCATGTTTTTTTGGAATTCAGATAAATCCGTTTCCTTTAAAACCTGGCATGATAAGCTGGAACGGGTGGTTTTTCTTGCTTCGCTGGGCTCCATGGCTGATAAAGCCAGACGTCTGGAAAAGATAGCAGGATTTATATGTGACCAGCTGGGAATGGACAGCAGAGAGACTGTCTGCCGGGCCGCACTGATCTGCAAATGTGACCTGGTTTCAGAGATGGTCGGTGAATTCCCTGATCTTCAGGGAGTGATGGGAGGAATATATGCCGGACTGGCCGGATATTCACAAGAGGTGGTCCATGGGGTATATGAGCATTATCTCCCCCTTGGACCGGAGTCGGCTGTTCCCGGGAGTATGGCCGGGGCAATCGTTGCCATTTCTGATAAGGTTGACAACCTGACGGGCTGCTTCGGATTGAATATGATTCCCACCGGTACTGCTGATCCATATGCGCTCAGAAGACAGGCCCTGGGAATTATCAGGATTATTCTTGAACATGGTCTTGATCTGGATCTGCCAAAAATAATCAGCTTCTGCAAAGTGGCTTATACCAATGCGCGATGGAAACAGGACCTGTATAAGCTGGAGCAGTCCCTGATGCAGTTTTTCGCCGCCAGGCTGAAGAGCTACTGGCAGGGCATGGGACATGACGGCAAAATTATTGATGCCGTGATTCAGAGCGGTTGCGATAACATGCTCACAGCTCAAAAAAAACTTTCAGCGCTGCTCTCCTTCAGTCAGCTTCCTGACTTTGAAGCCGCGGTGCTTACTTTCAAAAGAATTGACAATATTGTTCGCAAGCAGGGTCATGAATCCGGAGCCCAATTACCCGAGGGATTTGATCCGCATCTCTTGGAGGATAAGTATGAAATCAGGCTTGCCGGGCTCATAGACGAGGTCCTCTCAGCCTGGGACATGAAGTGGGCCCAGGGTGAATTTGAATCTCTTTTCAGCCTGCTGAACAGCCTGAGACCTCAGGTTGATGATTTTTTTGATAATGTCATGGTCATGTGTGAGGATAAGAGGCTCAGACAGAACAGGTTGGGCATGCTGCATGTCCTGTCAAAAAAACTCAGAACTCTGGCTGACTTTTCAGCCCTTCAGGTTTAGTCTGACATGGAGTGTTTTTTCCCAGATGTTTTGTCAAATTCAAAAACCTGTTTTCTCGGATTCAGGTGAAAACCATAAAAACAGCTTGACAAGCCAGCTTATGCTAGGCTAAATTTTAAGTTTAAGACAGTCATATTTCTAAGCAATACAGAATCAGGAGGTTTTGATCTTGGCCAATCACAAATCCGCCCTTAAGAGACACAGGCAGAGCCTGAAAGCCAGAGAACGCAACAAGGCGGTAAAAACCCGCGTAAAAAATGCCACCAAGGCAGTGAGAGCCGCTGTGGAGCTCAAGGACTCTGATAATGCCTCAAAGGCTTTGAGCACGGCCTATTCGGTAATAGACAAGGCAGCCAAAAAGAAGGTCATCCACTGGAGGACCGCGGCCAGAAAGCTTTCCCGCCTGAGCAGGGCGGTAAACAATATGCAGTAACTATGCATTGGCCCGGTTTTTCATCTTACAAGCCGGGCCAATTTATTTCACCTTTTCTCACCTTTACTTGAATTTTCCCATCTTAAAACAATCCGAAACTCTCAACAGTCACCTTATTCAACCTGACCGGCTGACTTATCCTGAATTCAGCACCCTGGTTCTCCGTGGTTCCCGCAGCATGAACGCAGCCTGATGATCTTCAGCAAGTTGTTTCGCAAATAAAAACCTGCCTTCCGATGCAGAGGCATGGGTTTTTTCAGATTGTTCAAAAAGGCCTTCAGGTCCGGCTTGTTTGAGCACATGGAAACCTCCAGGTGGTCTTTAAATAAAGTCCAGGACAGGCATTCCTCCCGTAAGGCCCATCCTGGTCAGGTATTTTCCGAAGACAGCCAGTCCGGCCAGGTGATCCGGGCCAAGCTTGAAGTGAATTTTTTTCCAGTATTCCATAATTATTTCCGGGCTGAAACATTTCCCGGGATACTGCTTTGCCAGAGAAGATATCAACCGGGGAAGGTTGTTGGCAGCCCGTTGCAGTGAAGTGTTCATCCTGTCTATGATCAGTCCGTTCTTATGATATGCCTGCTGATTAATTATCCATAAACCAAACACAAAGGGCAGGCCGGTGAATTTTTTCCATTCTCCGGCCAGATCCATTACCAGCAGTTCATTTCCGGGATAAAGATGAATATTTAAGGCCTGATCCCCGATTTCAAGAAAAGGTTCTTTTGACTCCAAAGAGCAGCCTGGTTGGACAACCTTCCAGACAGGGGGGGGCAGCTTCCAGTGGAAATGCCAAAGAACTTTGAGCAGGGCCGATGATGCCGCAGATGCTGATGTCAGGCGGATGCTTCCCCCTTTTAATACATACTCCTCAAGTTTATCAAAAGAAAAAGGGAGGCAGAAAAGCACGCTCCAGACTTCATTTTCAGCGCTTATTCCCAGGTTGGGCAAGAGCCTGTATCTCTCAGCATGCAATAGGTATTCATATGAGGATGACGGGGCCATATCAATTGTTCCATCGGCCAGTCCCCTGTTCAGAATTGAAGGGTGTCCGGAAACATATGTTATCTCTTGAGTGACAGGATCGTCTTTGATGCTCTCAAAAACCGGCCAGATATTGAGATAATCGATGCGACCGACCCTGAGCCCTCCATTGTTATCCATGAATGACAAACCTCGACCGGTGATGGTGGTGTTCCTGGCTTTTTGTCAACCACCTGATTCTAAAGACTGATAATTTTGTCAGCCAGGCTCATGCCACTGATGATGTCCAGCATGTTGGTGGTCTGGCCTACTTTTTTTCTCGCTGTTAATCCGAAAAATTCGAGACAGGTCCCACATACCAGGATGGTTACCTTTCCATCCTCGAGTTTTTTCAGGCTGTCCAGGGCAGGGCTGTCCTCTATGGCCAGCTTAACTCCTGAATTGACCAGTACCAGCTTCCAGAGATTGTCTCCCATTTCCGGGAGAGTGGCAATAAAATTTAGCATCAGCTTCGAGCCCAGAACATCATCCCCCTGTCCAATTTTGTCTTTGGAGATGAAAACAAGTGTGTTTGATGAGCCGGCTGATTTTTTCTGCAGAGCAGGGCTGTCCTGCGCGGCTGCATTACTGTCTTTTTTATATGCGCCAACAAGCCAGTTGCTTCCTTGTTTTTCCGGCTTATCAAGGGTATAGCCCTGCATGGACAAAAACCTGGTAACATTTTCCAGGGCCGGGTGGTTATCAACAAGAACGCTTATCTTTTCAGGACGTTCACTCTCCAGAATATCTCTGCATTTTAACACAGGTTGAGGACACGGAAGGCCTTGACAATCAATCAGTTTTTCTGGATTCATAACTAATCTCCATAATTGAAGTTTAACTGTTACAGACAATTAATCCGCAATATTGGAGGAACACAATCAGCAGGTCAAATAGATATTTATGATGAAAAATGCCACAACCTATTAGTTTTATAAATAAGATAAACAGAAATGCTGTCCCTTGGGGCTTAACCCTGTTGACCCGGGCATGGTCATTAACCTTGAACTACTCCAGGGTCAATTACGGACCTGTGCAGAAGCTAAGACAGGATAAAAATCCTGTTATTTTTGCAATTTACCACGGTGAGATATTTCCTCTCTGCTTCCTGCACAGAAACGAGGGAATCGCGGTGCTGGTCAGCAAAAGCAGCGACGGTGAGTTGATCGCCCAGGTGCTGGCCAGGATGGGATACACTCTGGCCAGGGGGTCCAGTTCAAGGGATGGGGCCAGGGCGTTGGTTTCGGCCCGCAAAGAGATGAGAGATAACAGGCGTGACGTAGTTTTCACGGTGGACGGGCCAAGAGGGCCCAGGCAGGTTGCAAAGCAGGGCATAATATATTTGGCATCCAGGACCAGGGCCTTTGTTGTTCCGGCCAGAGTATACATGAGCACCAAGTACGTTTTCAGATCATGGGACAGGTTTTCTTTGCCCTGGCTGTGGTCCGGATGCAGAGTGATCTATGGGGAGCCATTTAGAGTTCCGGCAAGGCTAAAACCCGATCAGATACAGGCATGTACCCAGGATCTGGACTGCAAACTTAAATCTCTGCTTTAATGTTTTTTGGGGGAAGGGATGAAAAAAATATGTAACTGTTCACCATAATTTTATCCTGGAGCCTGGCCGGGTTTCGAAATGTTGCATTGTTTGACCGTCGACGGCTCCGTTAGACAAGACCAGAACTTCTTTTATTAAACCCAAAAAATACAGGTTTTGTCTAACGGAGCCGCGACAGGGAATTTTGCAACATGAGAAAACCGGCCAAGCTCCAGTCTTTTGAATTTTGTGCAAGACGTGGTGAATAGTTGCAAAAACATTAGTGTCATTTCAGGTTATTGGCAATTATCCGGCTGTCTGCCTCCAAAGACTTCAGCCCAAGCTGATTTGAACGTCCCCAGGTCCTGACTGATCCTTGCTCAAGACCTACCAGACCCGCGGAAAGCACCTTGGTATAAGGTATCTGCTCCCGCATCTCTTCAAAAGCGATGCGTTCCGGAAAAATAACCGG
>PWNK01000058.1 GCA_003557865.1 Desulfonatronovibrio sp. | reverse complement strand
GGGGTATTCAATTTCATAGTCCTGGCCAGATGTCTCCGGTTTTTGCCTGGTGAGATCCTTATCCTGGTAATCAAACTCAAGGTCAGGCTCAAGCGAAGTGTTCCTGGTGCTCACCTGAGGTTCTTTTCCATGAGGCTCGGCTTCCGGATTAAAGCCTGGTTCGGTCCCTGGCGAAGCTCTGTCATGAGCATCAGACAACCCCTCCAGAATATCTGCATACAGTTCTTCAGCCGGGTCAGTCTGCTTATGGTCAGCGTGCAGTGAAAACCCGTCCTCCTGGGAAAGCTTCCTTTCCGGGCCAGATGCCTGACCTGCTGAATTTTCCGGATTATGCTCAAACCAGCCCTTCTCTCCATTCCAGAGCCATTCGATGCCCAGCTTCTTTTTTTCTTCCATCCAGTCCTGTCCGCATTTGGGACACGAGCTCAGATGATCAAAGGATGTATACCTGCACTTTTTGCAATACATGTTAACCCAGCCTTGTATTTAAATTATTGAACAGGCTTCTTCCCGGCTTTTTTCATTTCTTCCTCACGCAAGGCCCTGCGCAATACCTTGCCCACGATAGTTTTGGGCAGCTCCTGACGGAACTCAACCCTTTTGGGCACCTTGAAAGAAGCCAGCTTTTCACGGCAGAAAGCAATTATTTCCGCCTTGGTCACATCTTCGCCATCCTTGGGAACCACGAAGGCTTTGATCATTTCACCCCTGGTATCACTGGGAATGCCAACACTTACTGCCTCCTTGACCTTGGGGTGCTCATGAAGAACCTCGTCAATCTCTCTGGGATAGACATTGTACCCTGCGGTAAGGATCAGGTCCTTCTTGCGATCAACTATATAGAAGTAGCCCTCTTCATCCATGTAGGATATATCCCCGGTGTAAAGCCAGTTATTTCTGAGTGCTCCGGCGGTTTCATCAGGCCGGTTCCAGTACCCCTTCATTACCTGCGGGCCTTTGACAATCAGTTCACCGATTTTCCCCGGAGGGAGCCTGACCGTTCCCAGCTCCATGTCCACAATGGCGGCGTCGGTATCGGGAAAAGGCATGCCTATGGAGCCGACCTTGCACCTGCCCCTCAGGGGGTTAAGGTGGGTTATGGGCGAAGCTTCCGTTAAACCGTAGCCTTCAATAATCAGAGCTCCGGTCATCTTCCTGAACCTCTCAATAACCTCCACGGGCATGGGCGCTGAACCAGAGACACAGTAATTGATCGAGGAAAGATCATATTTGTCAATGTCTTTTTGCTGCAAAAGGGCGATAAACATTGCGGGTGCGCAGGGGAAAATGGTCGGCTTGACCTTCTCAATGGCCTTTAAAACATCCCTGGGGACGAACTTGGGGTAAGGAGCAAGAGTAGCCCCTATGGCCGTAGCAAAGTTGACACAAACCGTCAGCCCGTAAATATGAAAATATGGCAACAGTCCAAGGACCGTATTTTCAGGACCGACCTCATGCAGGACAGCCACCGCCTGCCTGACGTTGGCCACCAGATTGTAGTGGGTAAGCATGACCCCCTTGGAAACCCCCGTGGTCCCGCCTGTATACTGCAGGGCTGCCAGATCTTGTCTGGGGCTGGGAGTAAACTTGATAAAAACCTCGCCTTTTCTAACCAGGTTCTTCCAGGGAATAATCTTCTGGCCGTCAAATTCAACATCCGGAACATTTTTTTCCCGGCGCATCTTCAGACTGTACAGGAGATTCATGGGGAAACGCAGACAGTCTGAAATCCTGGTTACAAACACCCTGCTCAGGGAAAATCTGGGCATCAGTCCCGATATCTTGGGCCAGAGAAGATCAAGGGTAATTAGAAACCTGGCCTCAGAATCCTTGAAATGATGGATCATTTCCTTTTCCATGTATAATGGATTGGTCATGACCACCACTCCTCCTGCCTTGAGCACCCCCCAGTAGGACACAATGGTCTGAGGCAGATTGGGAAGCATTATTGCCACTTTTTCTCCGGGACTCAACCCGTATCCCCTGAGATTGGCGGCAACGGTTTCCGAAAGTTCTTTAAGGCGGCTGTAGGTGATTTTCCAGTTATTGAAGACAATGGCTTTTCTATGGGGATAACTGGCTGCCATGCGGTCCAGATACTCATAAACCGGGATTTCTTCATAATGCAGGGTCGGATTAACCTCCCGGTCATAATGTTCAATCCACGGACGTTCCTGGTCGGTTTTGTGCATGAGCTATCACCTGAATTTTGAATATGTCGGGAACAGACTGCTACGGAAGCTGATAATATGCAACCGGCAATTATTAATCAACCTGCGCCTGCTTATGGTTCTGCTCCATCCCGCAGGAGTCATTTTAAAAATTGCAGAAGATCGATTCTTTGGCTCTTTACAAATATGCTTGGGGTATTATCAGAACAATTTTGTTCCCATAAACATTTTTTACGCATAATGGCTTTCAGGATACAATTAATCCTCGGCGGAGTCAAAGAGGCTTAGCTGCACTAAAATATTTCCAGGGAAATGTTCCATGTGTAATAGTTTAGCACTTTTTAAAGAAGCAGGGGACAGGCACCCCAACCCTTGTTTTTTTGTTGATGTTAGAAACAGACTTAATAAAACAAGGGCTGGGAGAGCCAGTCCCCGTGCCACATGCAAATGGCCAAACTGTCACTCCCATGTGGAAAACGTCGGCGTTGACCATGCTGATCTCTTTGTTTCAGAGAAAACACCTTGCTTGGGCAAGTCGACAAGGGTAATCTTTTTCGGTATAAGTTGACCACATTGAGCATCAGCCCCATTAATCTATATCTGATCCTGGGATCTGCCTGAAACAGCTCATGCTCACTGCCTGCAGCCAGGTAACTTTTCATTCTTTCAAAAACATCAGGCTGCATATATAATTACAATTTAAAACAACGACCAGCTTAAACAACTGGTTTTCCCGGGAGGTTAATATGCGAAGATTATTTCTGAGTTTAACTCTTATCGTGCTGTTCATGACCTGGACAGTTTCAGCTTCACTGGCTGCCCTGCCCCAGTTCGCGGATCTGGCGGAAAAATCAGGTCAGGCAGTGGTAAACATAAGTACCGTTAAAATGGTAGACCGTCCTGACATAAGTCAGTTTTTCCGAGGTTTTCCAGAAAGAAGGCATCCCTTTGAAGAGTTTTTTGATCAGTTTGAGCGGTTTTTCGGCGGCCCCCAGCGCGAACGTCAGCCTCAGGAACAGCGCTCACTGGGCTCGGGGTTCATAGTATCCAAAGACGGCTATATAGTCACCAATAACCACGTTATCAGGGAAGCTGACCAGATCAAGGTTACCTTCCAGATCAACGGCAGCGACCAGACTTTCGAGGCCCAGGTAATCGGTACAGATCCTGAAACCGATTTGGCCCTGCTCAAAATTGAAGCGGACATAGACCTGCCTGTTCTGGAGTTCGGTGATTCCGAAAAAATGCGGGTCGGCGACTGGGTTGTGGCCATAGGCAATCCATTCGGGCTCAGCCATACCGTAACCGCCGGCATAATCAGCGCCAAGGGAAGAATAATCGGGGCCGGACCCTATGACAATTTTATCCAGACCGATGCCTCCATTAATCCCGGGAACAGCGGCGGTCCCCTCCTGAACCTCAAGGGAGAGGTCATCGGGATCAATACGGCTATTGTGGCCACTGGACAGGGTATTGGATTCGCCATTCCCAGTTCCATGGCCCAGGACATAATCCAGCAGCTGCGCACCGATCAGAAGGTCAGGCGGGGCTGGCTGGGTGTAACGATCCAGAGTATCGACGAAAACACTGCCAGGGCTCTGGGCCTTGATGAAGCCAGAGGCGCTCTGGTGGCTGACGTGACCAGGGGCGACCCCGCGGAAAGGGCCGGGATCAGGGCAGGAGACGTCATCCTGGCCATAAACGACTTGCCGGTGGAAAACCCGTCTGATCTGACCAGAAGAATCGGGGCCATCACTCCCGGCTCCGAGACAAAGATCACTATCTGGCGCGACGGAGGGAAAAAGGATTTGAACGTCACCCTGGGAGAACGTGATATCCAGGCCATGACGAGGCAACCCGTGCCTGACAAAGAACCGGAAGCAACTGAAGACGAACTCGGCCTGGCCCTCAGAAAGCCCACCCAGCAGGAGGCAGCGGCCCTTGGCCTGGATTCACCCAGGGGTCTGCTGGTTACCAGTGTCGCGTCAGGATCAAAGGCGGACAGGGCGGACGTTGTTTCCGGAGATCTCATCCTTCAGGCCAATGGAATTGCTGTTGAATCAGTCCCGGACTTCAACAGGATTTTAAATGAAGACGCTCGTCCCAAACAGGTTCTGATGCTTTTAATCAACCGGCAGGGACAGAATCTGTTCAGAACCATCCCTCTGGACAGCAACTAAATCCGGAATTTCCGGGGCCGGACTTATGCGTGCGCCCCGGAAATTCAATCCCGGACTCAGCACATGCCTAGACACTTCAGTCTGAAGACGGGCTGCAAGATCAACCTGTATCTTCAAATTCTAAAGCAGCGCAGTGACGGGTTCCATCTGATTGAATCCATATTTTACCCCCTTGCAAGGCCTGCGGATACTATTGACCTTGCTGAAACCAGGGGATCCGGACTTGTTATCAGGTGCTGTCCCCCGGAGCTGGAAAGCAGGCAGAACATCCTGTACAAAGCCTTTGATCTTTATGCAGCGGCAACCGGTTTCAGGCCGGGAATCAAGCTTTTCCTGCACAAAAACATCCCGGTTGGCGCCGGTCTGGGGGGGGGCAGCTCCAATGCCGCCGCATTACTGCAAACCCTTAACCGTATTGCCGGATCTGCAAGGCTGACCGCCCATAAACTCGCCGCCCTGGCCGCCGGCATCGGGGCTGATGTCCCCTTTTTTCTGTGCGGCAGACCGTCAAGGATTCATGGCATTGGAGATATAGTCTCCCCATGCGCCGTTGATCTCAAAGGCTTGATGCTGGTCCTTATATGTCCGGGAATTCATGTAGATACTTCCTGGGCCTACCGGCAGTGGGACCTGTGGAGAGATTCCCTGGGCCCGCAAGATCTTTGCTTGACAAGCCAATCAGCAAAAGATAAAGACTTCTCTTTTGATGAAAAGCTGGTCTTGAGTAACAGTTTTGAAAAGGTTATTTTCAAACATTTCCCGGAAATCGGAAGAATCAAGACAGACATGCTCATAAACGGTGCGGCGGCCTGCGTAATGAGCGGTTCCGGGTCCAGCCTGGCGGCCTTTTTCAGGGACCGGGCCTCTGCGTGCCGGGCCTGCACCATCCTTGAACGTCAATCCATACCTTTTTATTTTTACAACCTGTAATTGCTGGGGTGTAGCCAAGCGGTAAGGCAACGGGTTTTGGTCCCGTCATTCGAGGGTTCGAATCCTTCCGCCCCAGCCAGCAAGAGGTTCCAGCAGATGCCAGGATATGGCGAGTTAAAAATTATTACCGGGAACGCCAACCCGGACCTGGCCAGGGGAATCTGCGAACATCTGGGCATGACCCTAAGCCCCACCCTGGTCTGCACATTCAGTGACGGTGAGAGCCGAATTGAAATCGGAGACAACGTCCGTGGCGATGACGTCTTCGTTGTTCAATCCACTTGCGCCCCGGTCAACCACAACCTCATGGAGCTTTTCTTAATGCTGGACGCCCTGAAAAGGGCCAGCGTGGGCAGAGTAACTGCCGTTGTTCCCTATTACGGGTATGCCCGACAGGATCGCAAGGTTGTGCCCAGAGTGCCCATCAGTGCCAAGCTTGTGGCGGATTTCATCAATATTTCAGGAGTTAACAGGCTTTTGACCATTGATCTGCATTCCGGACAGATTCAGGGTTTTTTCAATATTCCGGTGGATAATCTTTTTGCAGCTGAAGTTCTGCTCAAGTACCTGAAGCAGTTTGAAGAGCAGTCAGTGGTTGTCTCCCCGGATGCCGGAGGAACCGAGCGGGCCAGGGCTTATGCCAAGAGAATAGGTGCTGAACTGGCCATTGTGGACAAGCGCAGGGACGTGCCCAATAAATCTCAGGCCATGCGGGTCATTGGCGATGTCCAGGACAGGGTGGCCATAGTCCTTGACGACATGATCGACACGGGCGGGACAATGGTAGAAGCAGCCAAGGTACTGACTGAGAAAGGAGCGAGCAGCGTTGTGGCCTGCGCCACCCACCCGGTTCTTTCAGGTCCTGCCGTGGAACGGCTGGAAAATTCGTGTTTTTCAGAGATTGTTGTCACTGACACCATCCCTTTGTCTGAATCAGCCAGGGCCTGTCCCAAGTTCAGGGTGATTTCCGTGGCCAGTCTGCTGGCCAAGGCCATACACAATATTCATACCGAATCTTCGGTCAGTGTGCTCTTTTCACATTGATCCATGATGATAAATCAATTCATTAATCCGCGGCTACGCTTAACAAGGAGAACAGGATGTCCGAACTTGTCAACTTAAAACTGGAACTCAGAGAGGGCAAAGGCAAGGAAGCAGCCAAAAAGCTTCGGGCCAGAGAATATATCCCGGCGGTTTACTACAATCCCCAGGGAGTAAATATTCCCCTGAAGGTCCGGGAAGGTCTTTTTCACAAAGTATGGCTCAAGGCAGGGTCGACCTCGGTGGTAGAGCTGGAATTTGAGCAGGACAGTCAGACGGTTAAGATGCCCGCCCTGATCTGGTCTGTGGACAAACACCCATACAAGACAGTCTACACCCATGTTGACTTTTACGGGGTTGACCTGACCAAGGAGCTTACGGTTTCAGTTCCGGTTGAGGTCACAGGCACTCCCAAGGGGGCAGAGGAAGGAGGAGTCATTGAAATTTTTCGTCAGCACCTGGACCTGACCTGTCTGCCCATAAATATACCCAACCAGATCGTCATTGACGTTTCCAGGCTGGAAATAGGCGACAATATAAATATTGAAGACATTAAACTGCCTTCAGGAGCCAGAATCGACGTGGAGGAAAATTTCGCGGTTGTGGGCCTTTTACCTCCTTATCAGGAAAAGGTTGAGGAAGAAGCTGAAGAAACTGAAGATGCTGAAGGAGTTGAAGCAGCTGAAGAGGATGCAGAAGAGACCAGGGAAGAATAGCCTCCTTCTCGGGGTTTCAGGAACTCCCTGTTTTTTTCAGTGCTCATGATCCACGGCAGAACAATCTGCTCTCACAGTCTTACTGAAAAAACTGACTGTTCACTGCCAAGCTTTCCTCACTTTTTTGGTAACTGCTGGCCATGGCTTTAGTTTCACCCTAATATTAAAGGCCTGCCTGGGTTATGGTCAAATATTATCTTTCAAGTTTTTTATTTTCGGCCATGCAAGGATTATCTGTTTAGTTGCCGCTCTAGCGGCATAATACACAAGCCCCTGTCCAGGGGCTTTGTTTTTGGGTCTGGATTTTTTTATGAGCATTTCAGGCATAATCTGCGGCCTTGGCAATCCAGGCCGGCAATACGTCTTAACCAGGCATAACGCGGGATTCATGGTCATCGACAGGCTCATGGAGTCAGCTGAAAAAATCCCGGGCGAACAGGTCCGCCTGAAAAAAGAAACCCTTGACCATCTTCTGTGGGAATGGACAACCAGGTTCCCCTCAGGGAAGTGGCTGCTGGTAAAGCCCATGAGCTTCATGAACCGAAGCGGAGCAGGGCTTGCAAAAGTTTATCAGCAATCAATGATCCACTCCAGCCAGCTTCTGGTCATCCATGATGAAGTGGACCTTCCCCTGGGCAGGCTCAGAATCAAATCAGGGGGAGGACTTGCCGGCCACAAGGGTCTTGCTTCCATAGCTCAACATTTAGGGACCAGAGACTTTGTCAGGCTCAGATTTGGAGTAGGCCGTCCTGAGTCCGGCATTGATCTTTCGCGATACGTCCTGGACAAATTCATGCCCCATGAAAAGGAGCTGAGAGACGAGGTCCTGGCAAGGGCCGTCCTGACTGTCAGAGCCTTTTGTCATGGCGGAGCGGACAATGCCCGAGAAGAGTTATCCAGGTTTCCCAGTTTGCTGAAATAGTGCCCGGAAGTTTATTCACAGCCTGGCCTCCTGTCAGGTCCCGGCCTCAATGGTCATCTTTTCGAACCGGAAGCGGTCCATGCTCCCGGCTGATTATTTCCCGGAGTTTACTTCAGTTTTTCGGTCATATCTTTACAAGTCCGGTCTGAAATAAAAAATCAGCCTCAAATATCATGGACTAAGTCAAGAATCTGGTGTATAGTTTTTTTCAGGGATGATGGCGGCACTCTTTTCAATATAATCCACTGCAATCTTCAGCTCGAAGATATAATCCCGCTTGTTCAGGTTCATCCAGCCCGGGTTTTTTCGGTCCCAATGCCGGCAGGCATGATCAGACCCTGACCCGGGGCCGGCATTGGCCCATTATGGATTTTTACTTAGATTCACCATTACATCTGATTTTTTTCATCGGTGGTTTATGGAGGTTTACAGTGTTTTCCGTTGATGAACTGGTAGTTTATCCAGCCCAGGGCGTGGGCAAGGTTGAAAGGGTTGAGGAGCAGGACGTCGGAGGAGTCAAAACCAAACTCTATATTGTGCGCATACTCAGCAATAACGTGACCCTTATGGTCCCGGTAGACAACGCTGAAAATGTCGGCCTCCGCCCGGTAAGCAACCTGGACCAGGGCACCAGGATACTCCGCTTTCTGGAGGATCGCTCCGACTTCACCGGATACTCCGGCCAGAACTGGAACCGTCGCTACAGGGAATATTCCGAAAAACTCAAGAGCAAGGATCTGGTAGATGTAGCCTATGTTCTCAAGGAACTATTTCTCATCAGCAAAGACAAGGAGCTGTCCTTTGGAGAGAGGCGCCTCCTGGAACAGGCCATGGGACTGATCACCATGGAACTGTCCTATGCCCTTTCAGTGGGCCAGAGTCAGGCCAAATCCAGGGTTGAGGAGCTTTTCTCGGATATAATCACCAACAACGGCAGTGGACCGGCCGCAGAAGATGAGCATAAAAAAAACTGAATAACCTGATGAAAAACCCTTGCCAAGCAGCAAACTCAAACATATAGTCAAATCAGCAAAGGACGAGCAGACCATTTTATGACGGTTCCGCGAGGTTTACCGGCTGTCCTTTAAATCCAACCTGACCAGGATTCCATATATCCTTCATTGATGCAGCTAATTATTAATCAGCCTTAAACGGGCAGACACAAAGTTTATGCAGCTTGCTGTCCGGCCGTTGATTTCAGTTCTTTTTCTCCGTTTCACCGCGGGATGACAGGGCCCTTGTTTTACGGGCTGCGCATAACCGCGTTGAATTGTTGCTAAACACCTTGATTGTTATCTTTTTTCAGCCTCATATCTTCCCTGCCCAGGGCAGGGACCGGTTCAGGACCGTCCGGCATAACCCAGCCATAAAAGATCCTCTCTGGCTCAGGCTGTCCTTTGCGGGGCCCGTTTCCGGTCATAACCATTTAACCACACATCACTTCTCAGGAGAATACTGTTAATGAATCTGTCCGACCTAAAAACCAAGTCAATGCAAGAGCTGATGAAGCTGGCCAAGGAATTCGACATTGAGAACCCCAGCGGTCTGCGCAAACAGGAGCTGATTTTTTCTCTTCTCCAGGCCTGCGCTTCCCAGAACGGTTCCGTGTCCGGAGAAGGGGTCCTGGAAATTCTGCCTGACGGGTTCGGTTTTCTGCGCTCCCCCATGTACAGTTTTATGCCCGGTCCTGACGATATTTACGTATCTCCCTCCCAGATCAGAAAATTCGGGCTGAGGACAGGCGATGTGGTCTCCGGTCAGATTCGCCCCCCCAAAGAAGGTGAACGCTACTTCGCCCTGCTGCGGGTTAACGAGGTGGGCTTTGGAGACCCGAAAGAATCTAAAAGTCTGGTCCTTTTTGACAACTTGACCCCCATTTATCCCAACCAGCGCTATGTCATGGAAAATGGCGCTGAAAGGTATTCCACCAGGGTCATTGACCTGCTGACCCCCATTGGGAAAGGTCAGCGGGGGCTTATTGTCGCCCCTCCCAGAACAGGCAAGACCATCCTCCTGCAGAATATTGCCAATTCCATCAACGCCAATCACCCGGAAGTATTCATGATTGTTTTGCTCATTGATGAACGGCCGGAAGAAGTAACCGACATGGAAAGGACGGTCAAAGCCGAGGTTGTCAGTTCAACCTTTGATGAGCCGCCCCAGCGCCATGTACAGGTCGCGGAAATGGTCCTTGAAAAAGCCAAACGGCTTGTTGAAAGAAAAAAAGATGTGGTGGTTCTTCTGGACAGCATTACCCGTCTGGGCAGGGCATACAACACTGTGACCCCCTCATCAGGCCGGGTGCTTTCCGGTGGCCTGGACTCAAACGCCCTGCAAAGGCCCAAAAGATTTTTCGGTGCAGCCAGAAATATTGAAGAAGGAGGCAGCCTGACCATTCTGTCCACGGCACTCATTGATACCGGTTCCAGAATGGATGAAGTAATATTTGAAGAATTCAAGGGCACCGGCAATATGGAAATATACCTTGACCGTCATCTGGCTGAAAAGAGAACTTATCCGGCCATCGACATAAACCGCTCCGGGACACGCAAGGAAGACCTGCTTCTTGATCCGGAAACCCTGAACAAGGTCTGGATTCTGAGAAAGGTGCTTTCACCCATGAACCCCATTGACAGCATGGAGTTCCTGCTTGATAAAATGAAAGGAACCAAAAGCAACAGGGAGTTCCTGGATATGATGAACAAATAGGCCCCAGGCGCGCACCAGACTATCCGCCCTGGCCTGCAGTTTTAATCCCCACGTTTACGGGTCAGTTCCTGATCCCCCTGATTGCCGGGAAATCAAAGAATATGCCGACCATCATTGCCAGATATTTTCTGCTGTCCATGCTTGTTATCAGCCTGGTCATTCCACCAGTGCCGGCCAGAGCCTCCCTTCTTGGTGAATTCACCATATCCCAGGAGGCGGAACTGGGCAGAAAGGTCCACCGCCTCATCCGGGCCCAGCTGGAGATAATTGAGGACCAGGAGATTGCCGGATATGTCAGAGACATTGCTGCCAGACTGGAAAAAGCAGCTCCTCCACAGCCGTTCCCGGTCAAGGTGGATGTGGTCAACCACAACGCGGTCAACGCCTTCGCCACTGTAGCCGGTTACATGGTCATTTTCTCCGGCCTGATACTCAATGTCGAGACCGAATCGGAACTGGCCTCCATCATGGCTCATGAACTGGCCCACATTACCCAGCGACACGTTGCCAGGAATATTGAACGCTCCAAGCTTATCAGCATCGGTTCGCTCATAGGTGTTCTGGCGGGAATCTTCATTGGTTCTGATGCCGGGGGGGCGGTAACCGTGGGTTCCATTGCCGGAGCCCAGAGCGCGGTACTAAAATATTCCCGAGAAGATGAGCGTGAAGCCGACCAGGTGGGGTTGAACTACCTGATTCAAGCCGGTTACAACCCGTCAGGCATGGTTTCGGCCATGCAGAAAATGAGAAGAATGCAGTGGTTCTCAGGAGGAGACATACCTTCATATCTCAGCACCCATCCGGGAATGGATGAACGCATAGGCTATCTCAGGGATCGCATCAACAGGCTGGACAGGGAACTGCTGGAACGCCAGGATGACAACTCAAGGCTCAAGAGGGTTCAGACTCTGATCAGGGCCAGATACGTGGATCCTTCCACCGCCTTGAGTCATTTCAGAGAGAGCGGGGACCAGTCCTGCCTGGTTTACCTTGGCAGGGGCATTGCCAACAGCCGGATGAACAGAGTTGCTGATGCCAGGGACAGTTTTGAAAACCTGATCCGTTGCGACAGTTCAGATCCACTTTTTCTGCGGGAAGCAGGAATGTTTTACTTCCAGTTCGGAGATCTGGATAAAGCCGGAGAACTGCTTCAGAAGGCTGTCATCATGCAGCCGCGGGACACTCTGGCCATGCTCTACTACGCCAGAATCCTGAGCGAGAAAGGCAATCCCGATGCCGCCGTCTCCTATCTGGAACGGACCCTGGCAGTCATCCCTGAAGACCCGCAGGCCCATGAACACCTGGCCAGGGTCTACGGGAAGCACAACAACAATTTCATGGCCCACCTGCACATGGCCTATGCCCACGTCTACGCCAACAACAGGCGCCAGGCCGTCTTTCACAGGCAAAAAGCCCGGGAGCTGGCTGTGGATTCCCTGAAAAAGGAGAAGGTTGACAGCCTGGACCAGGCCTACCGGGAACAGGCTGAATTTTGGAAATAGTCCGGACAAGGCTCTTTTAAACCATGGACAACCGGAATATTTTCAGTTAAGTGAACTCCTTTTAAGCGCTTCAGAAAAAATTTTCTTTTTGCACTTTTGACGCGAGGCTTTTTGAGATTTGCACAAGTCTCACCCGGTTCATTGTCCACATTCCGGCAATGTAAATTTCTATTATACTTTTTCGGCGCTGGTCAGAATCCATCGCCCAAAACCAAGTCAATTTCAGGAGGAGCTATGTTTTTAGAAAATCTGGTCTTTGCCATGGGTCAGGCAGGAGATCCCCAGGCAGGGGGAGGCAACCCATTTACCGCCTTTATCCCGCTGATTCTGATGTTTGCCATCTTCTATTTTCTGCTCATCAGACCGCAGCAGAAAAAAGCCAAGGAGCACCGCCAGGTACTGGCCAACCTCAAAAGAGGGGACACGGTTCTGACCAACGGCGGACTATATGGACGCATTATCGATATTCAAAATGATGTCCTGACCCTGGAAATTGGAGACAAGCTGCAGGTCAAGACCAACAGGGCCTATATCGCCGGACTTTCCGATCCCAGCCAGGATGCCGTTCAGAAAACCTGATCCTGATAATGCCCTGACATGCAGAGGCCTGACGACTCTTCCATCTTCAGGCCTTTTCAATGTTCTCTTTTACTTTCACGAGCCCCCACAGGTCTAAAAACCCTTTCAACCCGTCAGGATTATTATAATGAAAGGCAATCTGCGATGGAAGATACCCATCATCCTCCTGGTGCTGATAATCAGTCTGCTTTATTTTCTACCTTCTTTTTCCGGAGTAAAGGACTCTCCTCTCTCCAAGATCATGCCGGACAGACAGGTCAACCTGGGTCTTGATCTTCAGGGAGGGATTCATCTTGTCCTGGGGGTTGAGGTAGACCGGGCCCTGGAAAGGTCATTGTCCCAGATGGGTCAGGATATCAGGGATGAAGCCAGGCTGAGCGATATCCTGGTCCTGAGGCCCAGGGTTGAGAACAGCAGGCTGGTCTTTACCCTGCTGCAGAAAGAACAGCAGCCGGAACTTGATCAGCTCCTCTCCAGGACCTTCACCACCATGCGCGTGGTTTCCAGACAATCCCAGGAAGACGGGAGAATCACCTATACCCTTGATTTTGTCCAGGAGTTCAAGGACAACCTCAAGGACATGACCCTTGAACAGGCTGTCAAGACCATCCGCAACAGGATTGACCAGTTCGGTGTGGCTGAACCGGACATCCGCAGGCAGCAGGAAGACCGGATTCAAGTCCAGCTTCCCGGGCTGGACGACCCCCAGAGGGCCATTGCCATCATCGGCCAGACCGCGCACCTGGAATTCAAGCTGGTGGATGAAGACGCAGACATTGACCGGGCCGTCCAGGGGGTCATCCCTCCCGGCAGCAGGCTGTACCATCAGGAGATCACCCTTCCTGACGGGAGCACAATCTCCGAGCCCATCGTCCTCAGGGCTGAAACAGCCATGACCGGCGAGTACATCACCAACGCCCATACAGCCTTTGACCAGTACGGCCAGCCTTATGTGGCCATCAGCTTTGACAGCCGTGGTTCCAGGATCTTTGAGCGAGTGACCGGTGAGAATATCCGCAAAAGGCTGGCCATCGTCCTTGACGGCAATGTTTACTCCACCCCTGTTATCCAGGAAAGAATCTCCGGGGGACGGGCAAGCATAACCGGAAGATTCACCGTGGATGAGGCCCATGACCTGGCTGTTGTCCTGCGCGCAGGTTCCCTTCCCGCTCCGGTTTTTGTCATGGAGGAAAGGACGGTGGGCCCCTCCCTGGGACAGGAATCCATTGAAAGAGGCGTCAGGTCCGCCCTTATCGGCGGAGCACTGGTCATAATTTTCATGATATTTTACTATGGATTCGCCGGGGTGGTGGCCAATACGGTTCTGGCCTTCAATATCCTGCTGATCATGGCCGGTCTGGCCGGGTTCGGGGCCACCCTGACCCTGCCGGGCATCGCAGGCATCATCCTGACCATAGGCATTGCCGTGGACGCCAATGTCCTGATTTTTGAAAGGATCAGGGAGGAGCTGAGGCGGGGGCTTTCTCCCAGGGCGGCCATTGAGGAGGGATACAACCGGGCCACCCTGACCATCCTGGACGCCAATGTGACCACCATCATCGCCGCGGTGATTCTTTATCAGTTCGGTACAGGCCCCATCAGGGGATTTGCCGTCACCCTGACCCTGGGGGTCCTGGCATCAATGTTCACGGCCATATTTGTATCCCGGGTCATCTTTGACATCTGGATTTCCAGACGCAAGCCGGGCATGGTTCTTAGCATCTGAGGCGCGTCCGGATTAAGACGGTTTTTCAGCGGTATTCCCGTAAGCAGCAGGTTGAATAACTTTTCAAGACAAAGGCGCAAACAATGGGCTTTCAGATTGTAAAACCAAATACTGATTATGATTTTGTGGGCAAACGCCGCATTGCTTATCTTATTTCCGTGTCCCTGATCCTTCTGGGGCTCATTTCCCTGGCCGTAAAGGGCGGTCCAAGACTGGGAATTGATTTCGCCGGAGGAGTGATCATCCAGGTAAAGTTCCAGGAAGAGGTGGAGCTGTCCAGGCTTACGGCGGTAATGGGAGAAACTGAATTGCCGGGCCTTGTGGTCCAGAGATTCGGAGACAGGTCGGATTATGAATTTCTGCTGCGCACTTCAGCTGAAAACATGACCCCCTCCGAGGTCAGGGAGATTACGGATAACAAGCTCACCGAGCATTTTTCCCAGGACTTTTTTATCATTCAGCGTCTGGAGATGGTCGGTCCCAGGGTGGGAGCGGATCTGAGGGAAAGCGCCCTGCATGCCCTGTTTTTCGCCGTGCTGTTCATCGCCATATACATTTCGGGCAGGTTCGAGAAAAAATGGTTTGTGGCCGCCTTCATGGCCGCGGGACTGGCCGGAGGGGTTTATCTGCTCAAGCTTATTTCCATCCCCCTGGCTTTCCTGATTTTCGCGGCCATGATCATCACCCTTGTTTTGTGCTGGTATCTCAGGCTCAACTTCGCCCTGGGCGCGGTGGTGGCCCTGATTCACGACGTTCTCATCACCGTGGGCATTTTCTCCCTGCTCAACAAGGAGTTCGACCTGACCATTATCGCCGCCCTGCTGACCATCCTGGGCTATTCCCTCAATGATACCATCATCGTCTTTGACCGCATCAGGGAGAATCTGCGCGGCAGGATATCCTCGTCCCTGTCCAGAACCATAAATATCAGCATCAACCAGACCCTGGGACGGACCATTGTTACTTCCGGAACAACGCTCTTAGTGGTCCTGTCCCTGCTCTTTCTGGGCGGGGGGATAATTCACGATTTTGCCTTTGCCCTTACCGTGGGGATCATAGTTGGAACCTATTCCTCAATATACGTGGCCAGCCCTATTCTGCTCAATTTCAGACCGGTAATCGAGGAAGAGGAGGAAGAAGAACCCGCTCCAGCCCGCAAAAAACGCAGGCCGGCCTACCAGAACAGGTAAGGGCCACATTTGAAGACGTAAAAAAAGGCTTCCGGATGCATCCGGAAGCCTTTTTTATTATGCACCATAACCCTGGCCGGCCTAGAACATATCCTTTTCAGTTTCCTCTATGGTTTTTTCTATGCTTTTTCTGAGCTTGTCAGGAAGACCCATGATGTCCACATTCATGAACCCGCGGACAATGGTGGATGTGGCCTGGTCCTCATCCATGCCCCTGGCCATGAGGTATTCAATCTCTTCCTGGGCGATTTTGCCCACGGCGGCTTCATGAGACAGTTCAACACCGGCTATGGTCCCTTTGAGTTCCGGAATGGCGTGGATAATACCATCGCTTAAGATCAGCCCTTTACACTCCAGGTGCCCCTTGGCCGGAACAGCGTTGCCTTCGATAATTCCCGGGGCGATTATGGTCCCCCCGGTGGTTATGGTCCGGGAGATGATTTCTCCCTTGGTCTCCGGGGCGTTGAGGACTATCTTGTTTCCGGAATTGATATGCGAACCTTTGGGAGCCACGAGAATGGAGTTGAACCTGGCCACAGCCCCCCGTCCGTTGAGAAAAACCGCCGGATAGGACTGAACCGAGCGCACCTTTTTCAGCAGGATGTAGTTGCTGGCAAAAACCCCGTTCTCTTCAACCAGGGCCACTGTTCTGGGCCTGACCATAACCTCCTCGCCCCAGTTGTGAACCATGGTGAAGGTAAGCTTACCCCCCTTTTTAATATATATCTCGGATATTCCCAGGTGCATGGCCGAGCTGATATCGGCCGAGGTGGTGCACCCGGTGATGATGTGCAGCTCTGAGTCTTCCTCCACCACCACTATGTTGTGCACGTTCTGACCGATGTTTTCACCCTTGATGAACAGGCAGGACTGAACCGGGTCCTTTATTCTGGCCCCTTTTTTTGTTCTGATGAAATAACCGCCGTGAATGTTTTCGGCAGCAGCCCGGGTGAACTCATCCTTGTCTTTGTCCACGGCCTGCCAGTAGTATTCAGGCAGTCCGTCATATTTTTCCAGTGCTTCCCGGGTATCCATGACCTCCACATCCTTGCGGCATGAACGGCAATGGGCCTTGGAATGGTTGATATGCAGATATGTACCGCTGCGCTGAAGTTCCCCGGCGTCAATACCGGCCATGAGCAACCGGGATCTGTCTTCCGCTGAAAGCTCCTTGAGATCAGCCAGTTCAGGCAGTTCATCCCGCTCAAAATTATACTTTCCCAGGTCAACCCTGGGTTCGCCTGCTGCATTGTCTAGTTTAGGCATCTGACACACTCCTTGTATCCGAACTTGCTTATGTGATCCAGGATATCCCTCGGCCTGGCCGTACAGCACAGGATGCCGTTGTACAGCACCTGTCCGCGGTCGGCGTTGATGTAGTCCAGGATATAACCTGTATGGGTGATGATCAGCCCTGATGTCCTGTACTGGGACTGCAGTTCCTTGAGGGAGGCGCTGTTGTCCGGTTCCTGGGGTCCGTCCAGGATGGCCCTGGCTGTCTTGCCAATGAGGGCCATGTTCTCCAGGTCGACACCTGATTCAGGTTCGTCGAACAGAACCAGGCTGGGATTTTGAGCCATGAGCTGCAGTATTTCCGAGCGCTTGATTTCTCCCCCGGAAAAACCGGAATTTATGTCCCGGTCCAGGAAATTTGTCAGGTTGACCTTTTCAGCCAGTTCTTCCACGTCGACTTCCCTGTCCCCGGCGCAAAGCCTGACCATATCCCTGGTCTTGAGCCCGTGGATGGTCGGCGGTCTCTGAAAGGACATGCCTATGCCCATCCTGGCCCGCTCATAAGTGGGCGTTTCTGTTATATCCCTGTCCTTGAAGTAAATCCTGCCTTGAATTATTTCATAACCTGAAAAGCCCATGAGGGTCATGAGCAGAGAGGTCTTGCCTGATCCGTTGGGACCAAAAAGAATGAAGGTTTCACCCTGTTCTATTTCCAGGTTGATGCCCTTTAAGACCTCTATGCCGCCGACCTTGACGTGCAGGTCCTGTATTTTAAGCATTGTCAACTCCGTTGTGTCTGTTAATTGTCAGTGGACCACGCCCGGCTGATGCCCTGATCCGCCGCGCCTGCCATTACTCCAGCAGAAAATTTTTCCTGCGCCTGATTCTCTCATAACAATAATAACACCTTTTTTTGTTCCTGAAAAGAGGAAGAATGGCCATTCCAACCACAAAGCCCCCTGCATGGGCCCACCAGGCCACTCCTGTTCCTGTGCCCAGGATGCCCGTGCCCAGGGCTGAGACAATCTGGATGATGAACCACACTCCCAGAAAAACCAGGGCTGGAATCTCGATGATATACGGAAAAAAGAATATGGGGATAAGGGTTATCACCCTGGAGTGGGGGTAGAGCAGAAAATAGGCGCCCATGACCCCGGCAATGGCTCCTGAGGCGCCCACAACCGGCACCGGAGAATCCAGGTTGAATAAAATGTGCACCATGAGCGCCCCGGCTCCGCAGAAAAGATAAAAGAGCAGAAACCTGAAGGGCCCCATGACGTCTTCAATGTTGTCCGCGAATATCCAGAGCATCCAGCAGTTGAGGATGATGTGCAGGTATCCGCCGTGGATGAACATATGGGTGATCAGGGTGTAGTATCCAGGGTCGGGATACCCGGCGCTCATGGCCAGTTCGGGCTGGACAAGCCGCACCGGAACCACCCCGAAGAGGTGAAAGAAACCGGCCAGACCCGGAGGACTGAGACCCAGGGTGTAGATGAAGACCAGGATATTGATCCCGATAATGGTCCAGACCATGTACGGCCTGAATACGTTGGGGATGCTGTCTTTAAGGGGAATCACTCTTTGGCTGCGCCTGCAGAAGTTGTCTGAAAAGCCGGAACCTCTTTCCGGCGTCTTTACATCTTAAGTACCGAAGAACCCTGGTCAAGGCCAGAACTTTTGCTTCAAGCTCTTTTGGCTCCCGGGAATTGTCCATAACCAGGTCACAAAGGCCCATCTTCACCTTCTGGGGCAGCTGGAACTTTTCCATGAGCTCAATCTGCTCCCGGGAAATATTTCTCATTTCCGACAACCTGCTGAACCTTTGCCGGTCCGGACAGAAGACCCCGGCCACCAGGTCGCAGTCATCCCTCATTTCCGCTTCAAAAACCAGGGGAATCTCGGCAAAGGCCACTCGGCTGTGCCTGTGCTTTCTCCAGAATTCATGAAGCCTGTGCCTGACCAGGGGATGGATGAGATGTCCCAGTTCCTTAAGCAGATCAGGGTCTGCACAGGCCGCCGCGGCCAGCCTGGCCCTGTTTACCGGCTGCTGCTCATCATCAATGAACAGACTCCCGAAACGGCTTCTGATCAGTCTCCAGCCGTCCTGGCCCTGCTCGTACAGCCCGGCAACGCATTTATCAGCCATGAACACCGGAAAGCCCTGTTTGGCCATAATGTCCATCAGCGAACTCTTGCCCGAGCCCATGGAACCGGTAATTATCACCCGCTGCAGCCTGCGCTGCATATAGAGCATGGACCGCAAAAAGTCCTTGGGCGGGGTGCTGAAAAAAAGACAGGGGCTTCCGGTGGCCGGATGCTTGAAGCCAAGAACAGCCGAATGCAGAAGCTGGCGCTTGATAAGCCTTGAAAGCGGTTTGCGCTTAGATCCCCAGGAAGCGGTGATCTTTCCCCCGTAAAGCTCATCTCCAAGCACGGGATGCCCGAGCTCGGCCAGGTGGACCCTGATCTGGTGGGTCCTGCCGGTCATGATCTTCAGCCTGACCAGGGACCACTGGCTCTCAAGACCTCGGTGAACCACCCTGTACTTGGTCCTGGCGCTGCGCCCGTTTCGGGTTACAGCCATTTTCACCTTGCTTTTGGGGTCTCGCCCCAGACTGGAGCTTATCCGCCCTTCCTCCGGGTCAGGACATCCGGAAACTATGGCCAGGTACTGCTTGTCAACTTCCCGGTCATGAAAAGATCTGGTCAGCCTGTGGGCGCTGCCCTGGTCCAGGGCCACAACCATCAGCCCGCTGGTGTCTTTGTCCAGACGATGGACAATGCCCGGCCTTTCACCG
The DNA here is from genome assembly GCA_003557865.1 of Desulfonatronovibrio sp. Taxonomy (GTDB): domain Bacteria; phylum Desulfobacterota; class Desulfovibrionia; order Desulfovibrionales; family Desulfonatronovibrionaceae; genus Desulfonatronovibrio. The sequence continues at coordinate 4,466 of PWNK01000058.1, read as the reverse complement.
CTGCAGTTCGGGGCCATTTCCGGAAATTTTGCCAGCAGGTAGTTGACCAGAGTGGGCTGATCCAGGGACGGGGCGGGATGGACGCTCAGGCCGGCCTGTTTGTTGAGGACCAGGATATGCTCATCTTTATAGATCAGCTCCAGTGGGCCTTTCAGAGGTATTGGGCCCGGATCCGGGACATCCGCCCGCACCAGGATCTTTTGCCCGGGCAAGAGGCGCTGCGAGGGTTTGAAACAGGGCGTCCCGTCCACCAGGACCGCTCCTCGCTCTATCCATGATTTGACCAGAGATCTGGCAGGGGAAGGGCCTGGAAAACGCCGCTGCACCAGTACGTCCAGTCTGGAACGTGAATCGTCTTCACCCGCGGTAAACAGGATTTCCTGAGGCAAATAACCTCCCTGGGTCAATACCCCGCTGATCAATAAGAAAGGCGGCCGGGACCGGATTCATGAACTGAATCCGGCTAGAAATTAAAGTTCAGCTTTTCCCGGACAAGATCCAGGGTCGCCTCTGCTTCCTTGCGGGCCCGCTCATTGCCGGCGTTCAGGATATCCCCGATTAGCCCGGGACTGGTGTCCAGCTCGCGTCTTCTTAGCTGCAAAGGCTCAAGAAAATCCTGAAGAAAGGTCAAAAGGACCTTTTTGCAGTCAACGCAGCCCCATTTGGCCCCGGTGCAGTTGGCCCTGATCTCTTCCCTCTGCTCCCGGGGGGTCATGAGACGATGATAAGGATACAGGTTGCATATTCCGGGATCACCCGGATCAGACCTGCGCATGCGGTTGGTATCGGTAAGCATGGACATGACCTTGGGCCGGACCGAATCCATTGCCTCGCCCATGTAAATGCAGTTTCCGTAACTTTTGCTCATTTTGCGGCCGTCAAGGCCGGGCAGCTTGGCTGTCTCAGTCAGCTTGGCCTGGGGCTCGGGGAAAAAATCACCGTACAGGTAGTTGAATCTGCGGGCGATTTCCCTGTTCAGCTCCAGGTGCGGAAGCTGATCCTGCCCCACTGGGACGTACTGCGGCCTGTACAGCAGAATGTCCGCCGACTGCAGCACAGGATAGCCCAGGAAGCCGAACGTGTTCAGGTCCTTGCTCACCAGTTCCTGTCTGATTTCCTTGTAGGTTGGATTGCGCTCCAGCCAGCCAAGGGGGGTGATCATACCCAGAAGCAGGCAGAGCTCGGCATGGGCCTTGACCTGGGACTGCTGAAAGATAACGCATTTCTCCGGATCCAGTCCGGCCGCGTACCAGTCTTTGACCAGCTCGCCCACAAAACCCTTTATCTTCCCTGGTTCGGCGTATTCACTGGTCAGGGCGTGCCAGTCGGCCACAAAATAATAGCAGGTATAACTGTCCTGGAATTCAACCCAGTTTTTGAGCACCCCGAAAAAATGTCCCAGGTGCAGAGGGCCGGTGGGCCTCATCCCGGAAACAACCCGCTTCTGTGTGTCTTGAATCATTTATGCGTAACTCCAGCTGTATCTTGGGCCTGACAGTCATTAACAATATTGATCAGGCCATACTCAACTTGAGAGTGAAAAGTTAAAGGTTAAAAGTAAAGATAAAGAAATCAAGGAGTCAAGATGCTCTAGAAAAAGAGTGGATTCCGGACTGCGCGCAGATAACCCGAAGCTGCAATGCCCACGACATGGTCATTCCCGCGCAGCCTGTCCGGCACATATCTTTTTTGGAAAAGATAGGTGCTGGGGCGGGAATCCAGGTTATATTTGTTCTGAGCTGTCAACCAGATGCGCTTGGTCCCTGCCCTCAGGAAACAAGAAAATTGGTAAAGTTCCTGACGTACCCGAATATCCAGCCCAGGAATCCCATGAGGATCAGCAGGATCAGAATGATAAACCCGTACTTTTCCAGGCTCATGAACTGCGCGGCAAGCCTGCCCGGCAGATAGGTGGCCAGTATCTTGCTGCCGTCCAGGGGAGGAACCGGGAGCAGGTTGAAGACCCCCAGAACGATATTGATAAAAATCCCGAACCAGAGAAAGGTGCCCAGGGCCCCGCTCAGCGAAGGCTGCAGCATGACGAAAAGCATGTAAAACACCGCGGCCAGGGTGAAATTGGCTGCCGGACCGGCCAGGGATACCCAGAAAATCCCCTTTCTCGGATCCTGAAAATAAGAGGGATTAATGGGAACTGGCTTGGCCCAGCCGAACAGAAACGGGCTCTTGAGCAATATGAGCATGCCCGGAAATATTATTGTCCCCAGGGGATCAACGTGTTTGACGGGGTTGAGTGACAGACGCCCCGCCTTCTTGGCGGTGGGGTCTCCCAGACGATAGGCCACGTACCCGTGGGATACTTCATGGAGTATGACACCCATGAACAGGGGCACGGCGATAATAATAATGGTCGCCAGTATATGTGTAATGTCAATCATGGTCAGTGACGGCTATCATCATCCGCCTGATTGGGCAAGAAAAAAGTATCCGGCCCGGTAGCTGGCCCAGAAATACTGCCCTTAAAGGTTCACCCCCTTTTCTTGGCCTCCAGCATGCCTTTGAGCTTGGTTCTCTCCATCCTGACGGCATTAATCCGCTTCTGGATGTCCTCTACCTCATCCCTGGCAGCTTCGCCCAGATCCTTCTGCAGACGGGCCAGCTCTTTTTCACATTCATAAAGGTCACGTGCTATCTGGCGAATGGACATTTTCATCCTTCCTGGAATATCTTGAGAGTTGAGTATCTGGGAACCTTTTATGCCAAAAGCTTGAAATAACTGGATTCCCGCCCCAGCACCTATCTTTTCCAAAAAAGATATGTGCCGGACAGGCTGCGCGGGAATGACTTTTTGCCGAGAGGAGTTAATCACTGGACAGTCAATTGTTCTCCCTGTCATGCCGGATGCCGGATCAAAGTCCGGGACAGGCTTTGATCCGGCATCCAGTCTTTTATCCTATTGAAAAGACCCTGGATTCCGGCTCCCGGTTCAAGCCCGGGACAAGCTTCGCCGGAATGACGGTAAATGGTAGCAAACTGCTCTAACCGTCACCCCGGTCCCGGATCGAGTCCGGGATGACGGATCCGGGGTCCAGGTCTTTTTTTTGATCTTGCTGAATAGTTAATTTACCTTTTACCTTTAACTTTTTACTCTTTCTTCTTAATCTTTATATTTTTTTTCAAACCCTTTTTATAGGCATTCCCCTGAAAGACGGCAATAAGCTCTCCAGCCTTATTTTCAACTTCAACGCTGTAGCCGCCGATGCTCCTGGTGGAAAAGACCTCCCTGGCCCGGGCAGTAAGGACTTCACCCTTTTCAGCCGGACGGACATAGGAAATGGTCACGTTGATGCCTACGGCCACATGATCCCCGGAGTTGGCTGCCGCGGCAAAGGCCAGATCGGCCAGGGCGAAGATGGCCCCGCCGTGGGCCAGGTTCAGACCGTTGAGGTGCGTGTCCTGAACCTCCATCTCGACCGCGGCCTCCCCCCTTTTGACCTCCAGGAGCCTGATGCCGCAGTGCCGGGCGAATATATCCCTCTCTGAAATAAAGTCTTTAATGTCTTCCATGAAATGATTTATATCTGCAAGTGTTCCTGATGACAACACCCGGGTTGATCTGTTTTCCAGTATCAGTTACTCATAAACCAGCAACAACTGGAGTGGACCAGCCATGCATACGGGGTCCCAAGTCCGGCTTGGTACTGTTACATGAACGCTTTGGGCCGCCTGAAAAAAGCCTGAAACAGTCTCAAAACCATGCCCTCTGGTGAAGACCATGAACAATAAAGTCCCTTACCAGCGTCTGATGTTTTTCAAGGAGCAGATCGGCCTGGACCAGCTGATGCTGGATACACTTCACAAACACGCCCAACTTTTTACCGCGCGCGGCAGGGATTTTGCCGCCTTTTTCCAGGACACCTTCAGCAGAATCGAGCAGACCAGCCCTTATCTTGAGGTTCAGGACTATCCCGGACAGCTGCAGCAGGTCTGGATGAGCTGGTTTAAAAACCTGTTCTCCAGTGAAATTGATCACCATTTTCTGGACAGGATGTGGAGAAGCGGTCAGACCCACGTGCGCATCAACCTGGATCACCGGTTTGTCAATCTGGGCTACTGCCTGGCCAGGAGTTTCTGCCGGGATGTTGTTCAAAAAGACGTTCCCGGCCCGGAAAGGGCCGCTGTTCTGGAAGCGGTGGAGAAAATCTTTGATCTTTGCCTGCTCATTGAAACCGACGCCTTTATTACCAGCAGTTCCCAGTGCGACAGTGAAGTCATCAAGGGCATCACTCACCAGATCAGAAACCCGGTCATGGTCATCGGGGCGAGCATGATCAGGCTCATGCGCAGGCAGGGAGTCACCCATGAAAACGCTTCAGAGACCTTTGAAACTGTTCTGGCTGAATCCAGGCGAATGGAGAAGATGGTCACTGATGTCAGCGTCTACAACGAGGTTTTCCACTCCGCTTCCAAATGGTCCGGCATACTTTTGCATGAATGCCTGGAAAAGG
>PWNK01000117.1 GCA_003557865.1 Desulfonatronovibrio sp. | reverse complement strand
CGGTACGGACTCGAACCGCCAACCTAGTGGTTAACAGCCACCCGCTCTGCCGATTGAGCTACCGGGGAACATGAAAGATTGTTTTCGCAGGGGCTGAGGCGCCCCTGCGAAAGATTGGATGATTATTTCAGCCTGGAATGATTGTCAATACATTTTTTCAGGCATCAATAAACCGCGACTGAGGCTTATCTCCCCAGCCACTTGTTGACCAGATCAGGGTTATCGTTGATGAAGGTCATGGCGCTCTGGTAGGGATCAGCCCCTCTCTCCTGGTTCATGACCATTACTGTAGCCATCTGTTCCTGGGTCCAGTAGAAGTTGTCCAGGAAAGCATATACTTCAGGCATGTCGTCTTTAAGCCCCTGGCGGACGATGGTCCCGATGTATTCCTCATCCCCGTATACGCCCTTGGGGTCATCAAGATACTTGAGGCTCCAGCGGCCGAATTTCCAGTGGGGCGACCATCCGGTTACAGCGACCCATTCCTCGTTCTGGATGGCGTCCCGCAGGGCGGCGGCCATGGTGGCCCCGCTGCCTTCCACCAGTTCAATGTTGCCCAGATTGTACTCAACAATGGCTTCTTCAGTTCTGGACATTATCCCGGCACCCGGATCTATGCCCACGATCCTGCCTCTGAACTTGTCAGCGTTGGCGTTCATTTCCTCTATGGAGGATATGGTGACATAATCTGGAACAACCAGGCCGATTTTAGCGCCATGGGCCAGGGGGCCAAGGTTGTCAACACGGCCTTGCAGCTGTTCATAGTAGCCAGCATGGGTTACAGGCAGCCAGGCAGTGACCATTCCGTCGGCATCGCCGGTGGCAATGGCCTGCCACATGGCGGCTGCGCCAACAGGCAGAACTTCGACATTATAGCCTAGCTTCTCCTGCAGAATGGCCTGAGCAACATATGTACTGGCCACCGCGCAGTCCCACTCAACATAAGTCAGGGTAACAGTGCCCCTGGCGTCGGCCTTGGCCGGGGTAAAGCCCATGAGCAAAGCCATCATGGAAAATACTAGAAGTCCTTTTTTCAGCATAATTTGCCTCCTTGTTTATAATTAATTGATCAAAATAGGCATAAATAAATGCCTGCGGTCAACTTCGCCGTACAGGCGAAGATAATCAGCAACTTGCTATGATTTGGCCAGTTTCTGCAGAACCCTGTCCAGAATAATGGCCACAATAACGATCCCTATTCCGGCTTCAAAGCCCGCACCAGGCTGAAGTCTCTGAATAGCTCTCCATACCTCTCCTCCAAGCCCTCTGGCTCCGATCATGGCGGCAATGACAACCATAGACAGGGCGAGCATGATTGTCTGGTTAACCCCGCCCATGATGGTACTCTTGGCCAGAGGCAGCTGGATTTTGAACAGCTTCTGCCACCTGTCCGCACCGAATGCGTCCGCGCACTCCACCAGCTCCTTGGGAACCTGCTTGATCCCCAGGGTGGTAAACCTGATGGCCGGGGGCATGGAGAAAATAACCGTGGCAAAGATCGCCGCCACCCTTCCCAGGCCGAAAAAAGGAATGGCCGGAATAAGATAGACAAAAGCCGGCAGAGTCTGCATGAAATCAAGAACCGGGCGGACTATTTTGAAGGCGTGAGTGTTTAAAGCGCAAAAAATCCCTATGGGTATGCCGATGGATATGGCTATCAGGGTGGCCACCAGAACAAGGGAGAGGGTACTGACCGTGGCCGACCACAAACCCAGGTTCCAGATCAGTCCCAGCCCGAGAAAAGAGAAGACGGTCACCCCCCTCTGGCGGGTAAGAAAAAAAACTATGGCCGTGAGAATAAAAATCATCAGCACCGGATGCACAGCCATCATGGCTGCTTCCATGACCCGGATGCCCTGATCGGCAACCGTTGAAAAAGCTTTGGTGGCAAAAGCCAGGTGTTTTACAAGAAAATCCAGGACAGCCTCTATGGCCTCTCCAAGGGGGATTCTCGGGAGTTCAAAATTCATATGTTACCTCCGCGTTCGGCTATGGCCGCCATAAGCAGTCCCTTGACAATGATGCCTTTGAGTTTATGACCTTCGTCAACCACAGCCACAGGATGAGAAATACCCTGCATGATGGCAAACAGTTCAGAAGCCGGGGTTTCCGGGGTGACAGTTGCAATATCCCTGACTATTGCAGGTTCAAGGCTTCTTTCGCCTTTATCCATGAGCCTGGCCACCTCATCCGCAAAGACAATCCCCTGCAGCTTGCCTGCTTTGTCCAGGACAAACAGGGATGCAATGGCATTATTCTTCATTTTGCGCATGGCGGCCCTGGGACCGTCCGCGGCCAGATAGGCCACATCCTGAGATTTTTTCATAATGGACTCAGCCGTCAGAACCTTAGTGATATCAACTTCCTCAACAAATTTAGCTACATACTCGTTGGAGGGGTTCATGAGGATGTCTTCCGGAGTGCCGATCTGGACCACAATCCCGTCCTTCATGAGCACGATGCGGTCTCCGAGCTTGAGGGCTTCGTCCAGGTCATGACTGATGAAGACGATGGTTTTGCGCATGCTCTGCTGCAGGCCTATGAGTTCATCCTGCATGTCCCGCCTTATGAGGGGGTCAAGGGCACTGAAGGCCTCATCCATGAGCAGAATGTCTGGGTCAAGGGCCAAAGCCCTGGCCAGGCCTACCCTCTGCTGCATTCCTCCGGACAGCTCGGAAGGAAATTTCTCTCCCCAGCCTTTAAGGCCGACCATTTCCAGCGCCTTTTCAGCCTTTTCCCTCCGGAATGCCTTCTCCGAGTTCTGGATTTCAAGTCCGAACTCGACATTATGAACCACTGTCCGGTGCGGAAACAGGGCGAAATTCTGAAAGACCATGCCGAATTTATCCCGCCTGAACTGACGAAGCTGTTCCCGGTTCAGCTTTCTGACGTCCTGTCCGTCAACAAGGATTTCCCCGGCAGTAGGTTCAAAAAGTCTGTTTATACAGCGGACCAGGGTTGATTTTCCACTTCCTGAAAGACCCATGACTACAACAATTTCCCCCTCATTGACGTTGAAGGAGACATCATGGACGCCGACAACCGTGCCGGTTTTGGCCTGGATTTCATCTTTGTTTTTGCCTTGCCTGAGCATTTCCAGAGCTTTCTTGGGGTTATCCCCGAATATTTTGGTCACATTTTTCAGTTCGATTTTTTGCATTAATTAATCCTGATTTAAAATGTGGGTGCTCATTGTCAACTGTTCCAAACTCTATCAACTTAACATAATGACGCATAATGTCAAGGCACGATAATTGTCATGATATACAAGGCCTGACGCTCTCTTTTCAATACCTGCGAAGATGATCAATCAAAATATTCACGGATATTACAATGGATAAATTATTATGGGAAGATAAAGTCATGATCAAATAATGATGCATTTTAAAAATTTTGAATTCAATCAACATTGCTTGCAGGATTTTTGGATCAAGACACTGCCGGCAGATCAGAAAGGCTTGACACGCTCCTGTATTGAGAAAATCCGTGAAATGTCATCCCGGGGATTTTTGGCGGGGAAGGACCGTCATAGTCTCTGGTTCAGACCCTTTCTTGACGTCTAATGCAAATTTCAATAATCTGAAATTTTATGACCATAAGATCAGTCCAAATCACAGCTTATGTAAGGACACCAAGTTGAACAGACAAAAGCAGAATGAGCCCAGTGAAAGCCAGGTTATCCAGCACCGGAGGCAAAAAGCTGATTTTCTAAGAGAAAACCAGGTTCCTCTTTTTCCCAATACTTTTCGCAAAACCACTCAAATTTCGCGGATTATCTCGGAAAACGCTGACGCTGGCGGGGATGAGCTTGAGGACCAGGGGATAACCTACCGTCTGGCCGGGAGGATTATGGCCCTGCGCTCGTTTGGCAAGGTGACCTTTATCCATGTTCAGGACTGTACCGACAGAATTCAGGCGTTTGTTCAACGCGACATCCTTGGACCTGAAAAGTATGCCTTGTTCAAAAAGTTTGATATCGGGGATATTGTCGGGGTGGAAGGGGGACTTTTCAGGACCAGAACCGGGGAGTTGACTATAAAGGTTGAAAAAATCATCCTGCTTTCCAAGTCCATGCGGCCGTTGCCGGAAAAATATCATGGCCTCAAGGACGTTGAAACCAGGTACCGCCAGAGGTATGTTGATCTTCTGGTCAATCCGAGAGCCAAGGAGATATTTGTAACCAGGACCAGGATAGTGCGCAGTATCAGAAGCTTTCTGGATGACAGCGGCTTCATGGAGGTGGAAACTCCCATGATGCAGTCCATTCCCGGAGGGGCCACAGCCAGGCCTTTTCAGACCCATCATAACGCCCTGGACATGAGGCTTTACCTGCGCATAGCCCCTGAGCTCTATCTAAAGAGGCTTCTGGTGGGGGGGTTTGAAAAGGTATACGAGATCAACCGCAACTTCCGCAACGAAGGGATTTCCACCCAGCATAATCCAGAGTTCACCATGCTCGAATTTTACTGGGCCTATGTCGATTTCAAGGATCTCATGTCTTTTACCGAAGAGATGTTCTCCTCCCTTGCCCAGGAACTTTCGGGCAGCAACAGGATTATTTATCAGGAAAAAATCGTTGACCTCACTCCTCCCTGGAAAAGGCTTTCCTTTTATCAGTCCCTGGAGGAGATTGGAGGTCTTTCCAGAGAAGAGTACCATGATCCTGAAACCGCAAAAAAACTGGTTCAGAAGCTTGGCGAGAATGTCCAGGCCGATGAAAAGCTGGGAAAGCTGCAGGCCAAGCTTTTTGACATCCTTGTTGAGCCAAAACTCATCCAGCCACATTTCATATACCATTATCCAACCGATATCTCGCCCCTTTCCAGAAAAAACGATGAGGATCCAACCATTACCGACAGGTTTGAGCTGTTTATCGCCGGCCGGGAAATGGCCAATGCTTTTTCCGAACTTAATGATCCCGTGGATCAGAGAGAACGCCTGGAAGAACAGGTCAGGGAAAAGGACGCCGGCGATGATGAGGCTCACTTCATGGACGAGGATTACATTCGGGCCCTGGAGTATGCCATGCCTCCGGCAGCAGGGGAGGGCATCGGAATCGACCGTCTGGTGATGCTTTTTACAGACTCGGCCTCTATCCGGGAGGTGATTTTATTTCCGTTACTCCGACCCGAGGTCACAGGCGGCTGATGTCTTTTGAATTCTTCATAGCCCTGCGCTATCTCCGGGCCAAAAGAAAACAGGCCTTTATTTCAGTTATTTCACTGGTATCAATTCTGGGAGTGGCCCTTGGCGTGGCCGCGCTGATAATTGTTCTGGGCGTGATGAACGGCTTCAGCCAGAACCTGAGGGACAAAATCCTGGGACTCAACGCGCATATAGTTGTCGGGGATTATACCGGAGGCATTTCTGACTACAGGCAACTGGCGGCAGAGCTTGATTCACTCCCGGGAGTAATTGGTTCCGCCCCTTTTATCTACACCGAGGTCATGATCAGCTCACCTTCGGGGGTGAAGGGAGTGGTCCTTCGGGGAATCGATCCCCGCGGGGCCTCCGAGGTTCTCTCTCTAGACCGGGAAATGATCCGGGGCAGTGTGACCGAGCTTGAAGACCAGGGGGAGTTCCCGGGGATTATCATCGGCCAGGAGCTTTCCTCCCGGCTGGGTGTGAGCACAGGAGACACGGTCAACATCCTTTCCCCGTCAGGAGGCAGATCTTCAGCAGGATTTACGCCTCAGATCAGCATCTTTGAGGTTCGCGGTATTTTCAAGACCGGAATGTTTGAATACGACAGCTCTTTCGGTTACACCACCATCGGCGCGGCCCAGTCCATCCTTGGGTTCAGAGAGGACCTGGTAACCGGAATGGAGATCAGGGTTCATGATGTTGACCGGGCCCATATTGTTTCCAGGACAGTTGATGATTTTCTGGGAGGATACCCATATTATGTGCGCAACTGGATGGAAATGAATCAGAACCTGTTCGCCGCCCTGCAGCTGGAAAAGATGGCCATGGGGGTAATCCTGGCCATGATAATTCTGGTGGGATCCTTCAGCATTGTTACCGCGCTGGTCATGCTGGTCATGGAAAAGACAAGAGACATTGCCATTCTCATGTCCATGGGCGCCACCAGGGCCATGATCAGAAGAATTTTCATTCTGGTTGGAATGCTCATCGGATTTCTGGGCACTGCACTGGGATTCATTTTCGGACTGGGTATAAGCCACCTGCTCAAGGAATACCAGTTTATCAAGCTCCCGGCAGACGTCTATTATCTGGATCACCTTCCTGTACTGCATCAGACTCAGGATCTGGTAATAATCGGACTGGCAGCCATGTTTCTCTGTTTTCTGGCCACCATCTATCCGGCCCGCAAGGCTTCCAATCTCAACCCTGCCGACGCTTTAAGATATGAGTAATATATTGTACAGGCTGGAAAAGGTCAGCAAATCTTTTGACCAGGTCTCAGAAACCATTGAGGTTTTGAAGGATATCGACCTGAGCATTGATTCAGGCGGGTCCATGGCCATCCTGGGGGCTTCAGGTTCCGGCAAGAGTACTCTTCTCCATATCCTTGGGGCCCTTGACAGCCCAACCTCGGGAAAGGTTTTTTTCAGGGACAGGGATCTTTCAGCCATTTCACCGGAACAGAAGGCAAAGCTTAGAAGAGAGCAGATAGGATTTATTTTTCAGTTCCATCATCTTCTTCCAGAGTTCAGCACAGTGGAAAATGTGGCCATGCCGGCAATTCTCAGGGGGCTGGATAAAAAACAGGCCAGACAGAAAGCCATGGAAGCACTTTCTCAGGTGGGACTAAAAGACAGGGCGGACCAGAGTGTGACCACTCTTTCCGGAGGGGAGAGTCAAAGGGCGGCCATTGCCAGGGCCGTTGTTTCCAGGCCGGAAGTCCTGCTGGCTGATGAGCCCACAGGCAATCTTGACGTGAACAAGGGCAAGGAGATAGGAGATCTATTGCTTAAACTGAACAGAGAGTTGGGAATGACTTTGATCGTTGTTACCCATAACCTAGAACTGGCTTCAAGCATGAACCTTAACTACGAACTCAAGTCAGGTAATCTTTATGCTGTCCAAAATCACTAAGCTCTTCCTGGTGGCCGCTTTTTTCATCCTGTGCACTGCCTTTGGCTGGCTAATGCCGGATAAGGCCATATCAGGGGAGGGCATTGCAGTGCTGCCCTTTGAAGTCAATGCTCCTCCGGATTTGGGATATCTGGAAACAGGCCTGCCCACCATGCTTATCACCTCGCTAAAGGACAAAGGGATCAGGGTCACTGATCTGGACAGGATCAAGACAATTATTTCCAGGGAAGAAATTGCCTTTCTCGATATCCAGACCTCCAGAAGGATGGCCCTTATGGCCGACAGCAGGTACGCGGTTTACGGCAGCTTCAGCCAGGTTGATGAGTACATCAGCCTGGACGCCCGCCTGGTGGACGCCTTTAACGAAAAGGATACAGTTCCGTTTTATATCGTCAAGGAAGGGGTAATAAATATCCTGCCGGCGGTGGAGGAACTGGCTGAAAGGATATATCAGGAACTCATCAGGCAGGACAGAATCGCTTCCATAGAGATCCAGGGGGTTAGCATTCTTGATCCCGAAGTTATTCTTCTTCGAATGCGCATGCAGGAAGGGGACGTTTTTGATCCGGAAATGCTCAACGATGAACTGAGAAGAATTTTTGAACTCGGCTATTTCGATGACGTCCGTATGGAGGTTACTGAGACCCCCCGGGGCAGAGATGTTCTGATTGTAGTGGAAGAGAAACCCCTGATTCAAAACATCAATGTCCAGGGGGCTTCAAAAATCAGGGAAAAAGACATTCTGGAAGCCCTGACCACAAGAACAGGATCGGTGGTCAATCCCAGGATTATCAGTGAAGATCTGGCCAGAATAAGGGAGCTTTACAGGGGTAAAGGGTACTACAACGCCACTGTTGATTATGATGTCAGCAGCATTGATGAGCGCACCGCCAACCTGAATATCCGGATTAATGAGGGCAGCAGGCTGTTTATCAGGGGCATAGAAATCCAGGGTGCGGAGAGCATCAGTCAGCGAGAGCTGCGCAGGGAAATGGCCCTTAAGAGACGCGGTCCCTTTTCCTGGCTGACAGGCAGAGGGATTCTCAGGGAAGAACTTCTAGACCGCGACGCGGCCGTTATCGAGGCAGAGTACGCCAACAGAGGCTTTATTGACGCCAGGGTGGGTCAGCCTGTGGTGGATTATGAGGAGGATGGCATATTCCTGACATTCCAGGTGGAAGAAGGTCCAAGATACAAGGCGGGAACCGTGGATTTTCAGGGAGATCTTCTGGTCAGCGATGAAGAGCTCAGGGAAATAATTGAAATGGACGACCTGGGGTTGCAGGGTAAGTATTTCAACCGTTCTGTGATGCGCGATGATCTTCAGAACCTGGCTGATTTCTATACTGATTTCGGGTACGCTTTTGCAGACGCGGATGTGGATATGGATGTGGACCTGGAAAACAGGATTGTCAATTTGACTTACATCCTGGACAAGGCAGACAAAATCTACATCAACAGAGTCCATATCGAAGGCAACACCAGGACCAGGGACAATGTAATCCGCAGGGAAATGCGGCTCTCCGACGGAGATCTCTTCAGCGGATCCGCCCTGCGCAGATCCAGTGAACGTCTGAACAGGCTGGATTATTTTGAAACCGTGGAAATTGAACCGGTACCCACACCGAGAGACGATGAAATCGATCTGGTGGTCAGGGTCAGTGAACAGCCCACAGGCATGCTCTCGGCCGGGGCGGGCTATTCTTCTTACGACAGGCTGTTTTTTACGGCCATGATCCAGCAGCGCAACCTTTTCGGCAAAGGATACAGCCTGGGGTTAAGCAGCTCCTTCGGCAGCAGGACCACCAGATTTGACCTGAGTTTCTGGAATCCTTATTTCCGGGATTCCAACCTTGGCCTGGGTACTGATCTGTACTGGGTTGACGATGAGTTTTTCACTTATGACAAGCAGACCAGGGGAGGCCGGCTCAGGTTCTCGTATCCCCTTGGGGAGTACAGCACCCTTTACTGGCATTACCGCCTGGATCAGTACACCATCAGCAATCTGTCCAAAAACGTCCACCGGGACATCAGGGACATTGAAGGAGAGAACTGGTCCAGCGCGCTTTACCTGTCAGCGTCCAGGGACACCACAGACAGGAGGATCAACCCATCCAGGGGAACCATCAACACTCTGTCCGTTGAATACGCCGGCGGTCTGATCGGAGGGGACGACAACTTCATAAAATACATCTATAAAACAGACTATTACCGCCAGTTTTTGTGGAAGACCATATTTCACTGGCGGGGTCAGGCAGGGTATGTCATGAAGAATTCCAGCGAAAAAATTCCCAATTTTGAGCTCTTTTCCCTGGGCGGGATTAACAGCATCAGGGGATATCCGGCCAGGAAGGTCGCGCCCAGGTATGATGACGGGGATGTAAAAGGCGGGGATAAACACTTCTTCACCAATTTTGAGCTCATATTCCCGCTCAATGAAGATCTGGGAATCATGGGTCTGGTTTTTTTTGACGCCGGAAATGTCTGGGATACCGGTGAAACGGTTGATCTTGACCTTTATCGGAGTATCGGCACGGGCATCAGGTGGTATTCTCCCCTGGGACCCATCCGGGTGGAATATGGATACGGACTTGACAGGCTGGACGGCAAAACTCAGAGCAGGGTGGAGTTCAGCGTGGGCCAGGTGTTTTAGGCCACAGTTTCCCGGCTGAAGAGCATGGGGCGATTTCTAGTAATAAATCATTAATTATAAAAACACGCATTGGCAGGAGTTAAGGCAATGAAAAAAATAGTTTTGTTTTTTATGGTGTTTTTCCTGTTTGCCGGCCACGGGCCGGCTCTGGGTAAAATGGCTTACGTGGAGGTGCAAAGGGTTCTGGAGACTTCGGAACCGGGTAAACTGGCTTTGGGTCAGTTGACCCGGAGGTTTGAGGAAATGCGGGCTGAGCTGGACCGGGAGCGGGCTGAACTGGAAAAAAAACGTGAAGAGCTGCAGAGGCAGAGCCTGGTTCTGAGTCAGGACGCCCAGGAAGACCTTGAGGCTGAACTGCGCCGGAAGGTTAGAGATTTTCAGGAAATGTTTCAGGCCTACCAGGCCAGGATGCAGCAGGAAGAACAAACCCTGTCCGAACCGATCATTGACCTTCTTTTTGAAGTGATCAACGAATACGGAGAAAAGAACGACTACACCATCATCTTTGACGCCCAGGGCAGTGGAATAATCTATGCCAGTGACGCCCTGAACATCACAGACAGGCTGATTGAAGAAGTGAACAAGGCCTGGCAGGCCAAAAACTAGGCTTTGATTCCAGAATCCTGGAATGAGAATCCAGGAACTGATTCTTACAGGTTTTCTGTGCCCTGAGGACCGTTTTCTTGGTTCAGCCGACAATCTGAAACCGGGAGGAAAATGCTGCTTTCAGAACTGACCCGAAAGCTCGGGCTGAATTTTACCGGAGACGATATTGATATTCACGGGGTGGGTACACTGCAGGATGCCGGACCTCACCAGGTCTCTTTCCTGGCCAATCCAAAGTACTATCATCTGCTGAGCAGCACCAGAGCAGGGGCGGTTGTGGTGGAAGAGGAACACGCATCCAGTGTTTCCAGAGCCTTTGTCAGTTCCAGCCCCTATCTGGATTTTGCCAGGACGGTGCAGCTTTTTTCCCGCCCACAGGGCTTTCCCACTGGACATTCAGACCAGGCCTTTATCCATGAAACGGCAAAGATCCACCCCACGGCTGTTATCCATCCCATGGCCTTTGTGGGACCGGATACAGAAATCGGCAGAAACACCCGTATTTTTCCCTTTGTTTATATTGGAGAAAACTGCCGGATAGGAGATGACTGTCTTGTTTACCCCAACGTGAGCATCATGGCGTCTTCGATTATCGGCCACAGGGTGGTTATTCACAGCGGGGCGGTTATTGGATCCGACGGTTTCGGATTTGTCCAGAGGGGCCAGGCCAGGGAAAAGATCCCTCAGGTGGGGGTGGTGGTCATTGAAGACGACGTGGAGATAGGAGCGGGAACGACCATAGACCGGGCAACCCTGGGCAGAACTGTCGTGGGCAGAGGGACCAAGATCGATAACCTGGTTCAGGTGGCGCATAATGTGCAGACAGGGCAAAACTGCGTGATCATTTCCCAGGTTGGCATATCCGGCAGTTCCAGGCTGGGTGACAATGTCATTCTAGGCGGACAGGTAGGTGTAGCCGGACATCTGGAAATTGGAGACAATTCAAGAGTTGCCGCAAAATCTGGAGTAGGAAAATCCATACCACCCAATACCGACTGCGGTGGAATTCCGTCAATGGATCATACCTTGTTTCTAAAGAACGCGGTACTGATGCCCAAGCTTCCGCAGATTTTCAAGCGCGTCAAAAAAATGGAAAAAGAGCTTAAAGCCCTACAAAACCTGTTAAATCAAGGAGAAAAACAGTGAAGCCTCCAGTTCAGGGAGAGATAGTCAGCAAGGATATCATGGACATGCTGCCCCACAGGTATCCTTTTCTTCTGGTGGACAGGGTTCTGGAGTTTGAACCTTATAAATACATCAAGGCGGTCAAGAACATAACCCTTAATGAACCTCATTTTCAGGGACACTTTCCCATGTATCCGGTCATGCCCGGGGTGCTCATCCTGGAATCCATGGCCCAGACCGGTGGAATCATGGTCATCAAAAGTGTCAGAGACAAGATGGAAGGTAAAATATTTCTTTTTGCAGGGCTGGACAAGGTTCGTTTCCGCAAACCTGTTTTTCCCGGGGATCAGATGATTCTTGAAGTTGAATACGGCCGGCACAAAATGAATCTGTGGAAGATGGAAGCCAAGGCCTTTGTTGATGGAAAGACAGCAGCCCAGGGGGTCTTTTCAGCGGCTATCGTGGACAGGGAGGATCAATAGTGTCCAGGCACATCCATCCCACTGCGATTGTTGATCCGGGATGTGAAATGGGCTCGGATGTTGTTGTCGGACCCTATGTCATAATCGAAGGGAATACCAGGCTCGGTGACGGGACCAGGGTTGACCCCTTTGCCCAGATCAAGAACTATACCTCTCTGGGCAGGAATAATCATGTCTACTCCTACGCCTGCATTGGTGAAGCCCCTCAGGACATCAAGTACAAAGATGAGGAAACCTGGCTCAAAATAGGGGACAATAACAAGATAAGAGAATATGCCACCTTGAACAGAGGTACTCCCGACGGTAAAGGAGTGACCCTCATCGGCTCCAACTGCTTTTTAATGGCATATACCCATGTGGCTCATGACTGCGAGCTCTTAGATCATGTAATCATGGCCAATGGCGCGACACTGGCCGGCCATGTCAAGATCGGACAAAGGGCGGTCATTGGCGGACTGTGCGCGGTGCATCAGTTTGTTAACATCGGTGAATATTCCTTTATCGGAGGCAAAAGCGGAGTGGCCCAGGATGTTCCGCCTTACATGCTGGCTGCGGGTGAGCGGGCCAAGCTTTACAGTCCCAACCTTATAGGGATGCGCAGGGCGGGATTTGACCGCCGGGAAATTGCGGCTGTAAAAAAGGCTTTTCATGCTATCTGGGGGCAGGGTGTGCGCAGGGAAGAAGGAATGGCAAAAGCCCAAAAGGAATGGGGAAACTACAGGACAGTTGAAAACATATTGTCTTTCATCCGTTCAAGCCCGCGCGGGGTCATCTCCCCTGACCGGTGTGCCGGGAAAAATGGCTCCCAGTAAGACCTTAGGCCTTGTGGCCGGCGGCGGGCAGTTTCCCCTTCTGGTAGCCGAGGGAGCCAGGAAGCAGGGTTATGCGGTTGCTGCGGTGGCCTTTTACAAGGAGACCTCCCAGGAAATCAACTCTGCTGCGGACACTGTGACATGGCTCAAACTGGGCCAGCTGGGGAAACTGATCAGGTTTCTTCAGGATCAGAATACATCAGCGGTTGTTTTTGCAGGCCCGGTGAATAAGCCTGGAGCATTCGACATCAGGCCTGATCTCAGGGCCATAAAGCTTCTCCTGAGGCTCAAGAGCAGAAACGACAATTCCCTTCTTTCGGCAGTGGCCGATGAACTCGACGCTGAAAAGCTCAGAGTGGTTTCCGCTCTGGAGTTCGTCCCCGAACTTGTCTCGCCCCCTGGTTTGATTTCCCGTCGTAAACCAACCATGACCCAGAAAGAAGATATCATGTTCGGGTGGCCTCTCATCAAGGAAATCGGCGCCCTGGATATCGGCCAGTGCATTGTGGTCAAGGAAAGGGTTGTGGTGGCCGTGGAAGCCATAGAAGGAACTGATGAAACCATTCTGCGGGGCGGGAATCTGGCCGGAAAGGACACCACGGCTATCAAAATTTTCAAACCGGGACAGGACAGCCGCATCGATCTGCCGGCGCTGGGTCTGGGCACCATTGAAGCCATGGTCAGTTCCGGATCAACATGCCTGGCTTATGAGGCCGGGTCCAGTCTGTTTTTTGACATCAAAAAAGCTCTTCATCTCGCTGATAAAAAGAAAATCGCTGTTGTTGGAATTGATCCGCACAGGTCAGTTGAGAGCCAGCTGTAACCCCATTAAGCATCACTACTGCCAAACTCTGAATATTTGGCGGAGCGTCTCAATGAAATACCGGCTTTTTTGAGACCACTTAGGCTGGTATTTTGATAACCTGCCTCGAAGAGAGTTTTGACGACTGTCTTTAGAAATTCCAGAACCTGTTTACGCGGATTCGAGGGGCTGTGATGAGTTACGCCAAAATGGCATACTCCATTGGGGCAAGATTGTTCAGCCCAGAAGTTCATGCTCAGTTTCCCGGACCATGATGTCCATTTTTCTTCTTCAGGGCTTTACTTGCCAAAAGCTAATATTATTTTTAAAGTTAATGCGGCCAAAACAAGACCCGGATGGTCTTTTTGTCCCTGAGCAGTGAGGGTTTTTTTAAACATTGCCCTGCTGCTGATCTCCGGTATTGCTGCTGATTGATAAGGGCCCTGTTTTGTCCAGGCAATTCTGACATCAGGCAGTTTCTGGCTGGAAACACTATCATCATATGCGGACAGTGGACTGACTGCTGATAAAACTTTAGAGGGTAAACTATCATGCACCCGGTATTCAGTGTGGATGCCTTCAAGGCATTCTCCGCGGCACATGATGCCACGGCCCACAACCTGGCCAACATCAACACTGATGAGTTCAGATCCATGCGTCTGGATCTTGAAACCGGACCTGAAGGGAAAGGGGTTAAGCCTTCTCTGGTTACAGAAGACAGGAACCCTGGACCGGTTGTGCACAGACAGGAGTTGGTTGAGGACGAGCAAAAAGTGGTCCGGCAGCGGGAAGTTGCCGTGCATGCCAGTAATACTGACGTGGCCCGAGAGATAGCTCAGATGATCCGCCATGAAAGAGCTTTTGAGGCCAGCGCCCGGGTAGTTCGGACTTATGACCATCTGGCTGGAAATATCATTGATGTTCTAGTGTAAACTCAAAAGTCAAAAAATAAAACAGCAAAGTCAAAGAATCAGGTTGCTCAAGCCGGCGGCAAAACTTGGAACACAGGTGTGGACAACTGATTTAGCTTCTTGACTTCTTTGGCCTGCCCATGACTTATTGCTTTCAGCCTGTACCTTTGAACACGTTGTTGCCGTCCGGGATGAAATGTTTTGAACAGCTGACCATTGGCTTTAATTCAAGAACACACAATAATCCAAACAGGAGGGACATTATGGCCAGACTTCTCCGGATCAATACTAAAACCAAAAAAGTCACAGAAGAAGAGCTGGCCGGCGAATACGCCGGTCTGGGCGGAAGAGGACTGACATCGCGCGTGGTACGCAAGGAAGTGCCGCCAACCTGTCATCCCTTGAGCGCCCGGAATAAACTTGTTGTTGCGGCCGGCCTGCTGACAGGGACCACAGCGGCCAATACCGGCCGTCTTTCTGTGGGCGGCAAATCGCCTTTGACCGGAACCATCAAGGAATCAAATGCCGGAGGGACATTCTCTCAAAAGCTGGCCAAACTGGATATTATGGGCCTGGTTCTTGAAGACAAGCCTGACCGGGATGCTCCCTTTCAGACCCTGTTCATCAACAAGGACGGGGCGCAGCTGATGGAAGTACCGGAGATCACAGGACTGGGTACTTACGATGCATCCGCCCGTCTTTTTGATAAGTTCGGAAAAAAAGTGGGGATTATGGTTATCGGGCCTGCCGGCGAAAACAGTCGACTGGCCTCTTCCATCCAGTTCACCGACCCAAAGGGAAATCCCAGCCGGGCCGCAGGCAGAGGTGGTTTGGGAGCTCTTATGGGTTCCAAAAAAATAAAAGCCATTGTCATCGACTCAGAAGGTTCCAGGGCACCGGAGGTTGCGGACAAAGAGGCATTCAAGGCCGCTGCCAAAAGGTGGGCTGAAATACTGGTCAATCACCCGGTTACAGGCCAGGGGCTTCCTTCTTACGGTACTTCCATTCTGATTAATATTATCAATGAAGCAGGAACCCTGCCTACCAAAAACTTTCGGGACGGCAGATTCGACAGGGCTGCTGATATCAGTGGTGAAAAAATGGTAGAGCTTATCAACCAGAGAAAGGGAGTGGCCAAGGAGGGCTGTCACGCCGGGTGTGTCATCCAGTGTTCCCAGAAGTACTGTGATGAAAACGGCGAGTACCTGACTTCGGGATTTGAGTATGAAACCGTCTGGGCCTTTGGCTCCAATCTGCTCATAAGCGATATGGATCATATTGCCCGCCTGGACAGGCTGTGTGACGATCTTGGCCTGGACACCATCGAAACCGGGACAACCCTGGCCATGGCCATGGAAGGAGGCGTTATTCCCTGGGGAGACGGTCAGGCGGCTGTTGATCTGCTGAAAAGGGTTTATGATCCCAAGGACTATCTGGGGTCGATTATCGGTAACGGCACTTCATTTACGGCTGAAGCCCTTGGAGTTGACCGGGTTCCGGTGGTCAAAAAACAGTCTCTTCCCGCTTACGATCCCCGTGCGGCCAAGGGAGTGGGGGTTACCTACGCCACCACCCCCATGGGAGCTGATCATACCGCAGGCTATGCCATCTGCCAGAATATTCTTAAAGTTGGCGGAGATATTGATCCCCTGGGCAAGGAGGGCAATATCGAGGTTTCCAAAAACCTGCAGATCGCCACTGCCGCGGTGGACGCTACAGGCTTCTGTCTCTTTGTGGCCTTTGCAGTGCTTGATACCGATGACTCCCTGGATACCATAGCCAAGCTTATCAGCTCAAGGTTTGGTATACAGTTTACAGCTGACGATATCGCCAAAACCGGTATTGAAATCCTCAAGGATGAGTATTCGTTCAACAGGGACGCAGGCTTTACCGTGGCACATGATCAGCTTCCCGACTTCTTCATCAATGAAGAACTTCCTCCGCACAAAGTCAAGTGGGACTTTACTGCTGAGGAAATGCAGAAGGCTAAAGTTGAGATATGAGGGTTCATGCCGGGAGTGGAAAACAACCGCTCCCGGCATACCCCACCGGTTTTGAACACAGCAACCCGCACCCGGACAGACTATGAAAATCCAGGTTTCCTGCTTTGCAACTCTTTCTAAATACACCCCGGAAGATGGGCAAGTGGAATTGGAAGAGGGGGCAACTCCTGACCTTGTCCTTGACCGTCTTTTGATACCCAGGGAAGAGGTGAAGATTGTTTTTATCAATGGTCAGCACGCGGGTATGAATGCTGTTCTCAAGCATGGAGACCGCCTGGGGATATTCCCGGCCATTGGAGGCGGGTGATTTCTTGAAGCATGATTCTTTTACGGCCGCCCTCAAAAGAGATGCGCGTCTTGATTCTGACTATCCCTTTTCAATCATTTCCAGTCCCTGTCTGATTCAGCTGGCCCGGGAGCATGGCCTGGAACTGTTTGAGGCCCAATCCATATGCCTGGACAAGCATATCCTTCCAGAAAGATATCTTAGAAATTTCAGTTCCATAAGCTTTAGTGAGCAGAAAAAACTGGCAGATTCCCAAGTCCTGCTGGTTGGCCTTGGTGGTCTGGGCGGTTACATTTTAGAGATCCTGGGCAGGGCAGGTGTGGGCGGCTTTGTCCTGGCCGATGGAGACTGTTTTGAAGACAGCAATCTCAACAGACAGATCCTGGCAACAGTTGACACCATTGAAAAACCTAAGGTAATAGCCGCAAAAGTAAGGCTGGAGTCTGTAAACCCATTTTGCCGCATTCAGACTGCGCGGGCTTTTCTCAAGGCAGAAGACCTTCCGGGGCTGGTCAAGGATGTGCACCTGGTTGTTGATGCTCTGGGAGGAGTTGAATTCAGGCTTGTTCTTTTGCGGGAAACCTCCAGGTGCAAAATCCCGCTGGTTACCGGTTTTGTTGCCGGAAACACGGGCCTTGCTTCGACTGTCTACCCCGGGGGAAAGTCCCCGGCCATGTTCTGGCAGGGGAAGAACAGCGACGGAGCTGAAACTGTTCTGGGCAACACTGCTCCCATGGTCAGCCTGATTGCGTCGGTTCAGTCTCAAGAGGCAATAAGAATTCTCAGCGGCAAAGAATCAGGCCTGTCAGACAGGGTGTTTATGGCGGACTTTGAAACCATGAGCTTTGAATTGCTTAAGCTGTAAAAAATCATAGCTTGAAAGTAAAAAACAGGTCAAATACATCCAGGGGTTAAATCAGTTGTAACTATTCATCATAACCATGGCCTGCCTGGAACCAAGGTTTCTTTTGCCTGCGAACTCCCTGTCGCGGTTTCGTAGGACAAACAATTTATTGGTCCCGGTAACTCACTTAGAGATCAAACAAATCTGATAATAGTTTGAAACCATAAGCCAGCGCATGTTTGACCAACGGAAGCGTCGACGGTCAAACATCGCAGGCATTACAAAACCTTAGCCCCAGGCAGTCCTATAACACTGAGGCTAACTAGTTTTCATCCGGAAACGGTTCTTTTTCCTTTTGGCGGTGTCAATCTGCACAATTATTCGTCAACGTATTAAGATACGCCTTCTCATAATTGCTTGATTTCCTAGCCAAAAGAAAAAACTCCTCGTTTCCGGAAAGAAAACCAACAGTTTCCGCATCCGGAAAGAAAGACTTTCCGGATGGAAACTAACTAAAAACCATGGTGGATAGATACAATCAGTTTTTCATACGCAGAGTATTATTCCATGGAGCCTGATCCTTATTTTTCACTTTAACTGTTTTTCTTTCAGCCACAGCAGAAATTTTTTAAAATAATGACCTATTCCAATGACAAGTTAAGTGTTGTTCTGGCATCCAGGAACAAGGGTAAGATCCGGGAGATTAACGTCATGCTGAGTTCAGTCCTCCCCGGCATATCAGTAAAAGGCCTGGATGAGTATCCTGAAATTGGTCATATTCAAGAGACTGGTTCGACTTTTGCAGAGAATGCATTGATCAAGGCCAGGACAGTTTGTGAGAAGACAGGACTCGTGTCCTTAGCTGATGATTCCGGGCTGGTGGTTCCTGCCCTTAATGGGCAGCCCGGTGTTCACTCGGCCAGGTTTGCCGGGGAAAAGGCCACAGATGAAGAGAATAACGCCAAGCTGCTGAAGGCAATGGAAAAGTTTGCAGGAAATATGCGCAAGGCTGTCTTTATATGCGTCCTGGCCGCTGTTGCCCCTGGAGGCAGGGAGCTGGTTGTTGAGGGCGAATGGCAGGGGTTGATCGCCCTTCATCCCAAGGGCGCTAACGGCTTTGGTTATGATCCCCTGTTTTTTGACCCGGAGCTGAAGCTTCACAGCGCTGAAATGGACCCTGACCAAAAAAACATGCGCAGCCATCGGGCCAGGGCGCTGAAAAAACTTGCAGCAGCATGGAAGGAATTTGCAGGGTGATGAACAGTTCAGGCAGTTAAATCAGGTAACAAATGTGCCTCAGGTTTTTTACTGTGATCCTGGATTAACCTCTTGGAAATAACCGCTAAAACACTCAAGATCCGCTTTAGGGACAACCCTGGTATCAACACAGGCAGGGTTGAACAGAAAAGCAAATCAGAGGAGCGCTGCCTATGTGTGGGATAATTGCCTATTCCGGACACAGGCCGGCTGTGCCGGTGCTGGTTCAGGGGCTGAAAAGTCTTGAATACAGGGGTTACGATTCCGCCGGTCTGGCCTTTGTGCACATGGAAAAGCTCCATCTGTTCAGAGCCTCGGGCAAACTTGAGGCCCTGGAGGCCAAGCTTGATTCCGGCCATGTGCTTCATGCCACGTCAGGCATCGGACACACCCGCTGGGCCACCCATGGCCTGCCCAACGAAGTCAATGCTCATCCCCATCTGGATGTCCATGCCCATCTGGCCCTTGTGCATAATGGGATAATCGAGAATTTCCAGGATCTTAAAAACATGCTCAGCGGCTGTGGTTGCAGCTTTCGTTCCGAGACAGACACGGAAGTCCTGGTCTGCCTCATATCCCACGGCCTGAACCAGACAGGTTCAATACGCGAGGCTATTTCCTGGGCTCTGAACCTCATAGAAGGATCTTATGCCTTCGCCCTGATTTCAAAAGATCATCCAGGCACCATCTGGGCGGCCCGTCAGGCCAGCCCGCTGATTTTCGGGCAGGGTACGGGAGAGAATTTTGTTGCCTCTGATATTCCTGCTTTTCTGCCATTTACCAAGGATGTGGTTTTCCTGGAAGACAACGAGCTGGTGGAGATGAATTCCAGCCAGTGGACTGTTTTCAACGCTTCAACCCTTGCCCCGGTATCCAAAAGCATTCAGACGGTTGCCTGGGACGTGCAGGCCGCCCGCAAGGGTGGGTACAAGCACTTTATGCTCAAAGAAATTTTTGAGCAGCCCAAGGTTATCAGGGATTGTCTGTCAGGAAGGATCGATCGCAAGACCGGCAATATTCATCTTCCTGAAATTGAGAACCTTCCCGCTCCCGGAAGATTGCACATAATAGCCTGTGGAACCTCTTATCACGCCGGACTGTGGGCAAAATACCTCATGGAGGACATGGCCAGGATTCCGGTGGATGTTGAAATAGCCTCTGAATTCAGGTACAAGCCCCTTGTCCCTGAACAGGACAAGGTTTACCTGACCATAAGCCAGTCCGGGGAGACCGCGGACACCCTGGCCGCCATTGCCCTGGTCAAAAAGCACGGCATGCCGGTTCTTGGGCTCTGCAACGTGGTCGGTTCAAGCATAGCCCGTGAATCCGATCATGTTATTTTTACGCAGGCAGGCCCTGAAATTAGCGTGGCCTCTACAAAGGCCATGTGCAGCCAGCTTGTGCTTATTTTTCTGCTCTCCCTTTACTGGGCAGCACGAAAAGGGCTGCTTGATCGCCAGACTGCTGAAAAGGCCATTGCTGCATTTGAAACCCTGCCGGGAATCCTGGAGCGCAGTCTTCCACTAATGCGGGAGACTGCAGCTTCCATCGGTCGGAAGTATTCTTCATCCAGAAGCTTTTTCTTTCTGGGCCGGGGAATATATTTCCCCCTGGCCCTGGAAGGAGCTTTGAAGCTTAAGGAGATATCCTATATCCACGCTGAAGGATACGCTGCCGGAGAGCTTAAACACGGACCCATAGCCCTGATTGATCCTGATTTTCCCACCCTGGCCATTGCCCCTCCTGATCATCTTCTGGGCAAAGTAAAGTCCAACCTGAAAGAGATCCAGGCCAGAAAAGGGAGGATAATTGCCTTGACCCAGGAAGGATCGGGATTAGAAGTAGATGATACCTGGAATGTTCCCAGGACCTGGGGTTATTTGAATTCTTTTTTCATGCTTCCGGCTTTGCAGCTGTTTGCATATGAGACAGCAGTCTACCTGGGGAAAGATGTGGATCAGCCGAGGAACCTGGCTAAAAGCGTAACCGTAGAGTAGATATGTTTTTAAAATTTACGGGAATCATCACTTTTCTTTGTCTGTTGACTCTGCTTCTGCCCTTCCAGGCCAAAGCCTCTGATTATCAAAGAGGAGTTAATGAGTTCAACGCCCTTTTGAAAAATGAGAACAGGGCACAGTATCGTTCATACTGGCTGGATATCGCCAGGCATTTTGAGCTTTCCTTTCAGAAGAGTCCAGGCGGAGAAAATGCTCCAAGATCGTTATTTTATCTGGGTCGCACCTATGAAGAGCTTGGCAAGAGGTCGTACCTGAGATCGGATTTCGAGAAGGCAGAACAGTATTATGATCAGATGATCAGAAGCTTTCCCTCCCATGAGTGGGCTGACGACGCCCAGTTCAGAAAAGCCGGCATTCATCTTAATCACTACAAGGATTCAGCCCAGGCCTATATTGAATATCTGCGGGTAGTGTATAACTTTCCCGGCGGTGATATGCGTCCCAAGGCCAAAGAGATCCTTAAGGAGCTGGACCAGGTCAACCTGGAGATCATAAGACAGGCTGCAGGATCCTCTTCGGGAGCCGCATCTCAGCCCCTGGGATCCCGGCAGGCTCCGGCCCTTGAGTCCAGGTCCATTGTGGAAGATCTTCAGAGTCAAGGTCCAGAACCCGCTGAGGCCACCCGGGTCCAGGCAGCGGCACAGAAGGCTCTGCCTTCCGGGAACGCCCGCCTCATGAACATCAGGCACTGGAGCAATGATGAATATACCAGAGTTGTCCTGGATCTTGACAGCCAGACCGATTATTATCACCGCTTGCTCAAGCCCGACCCTGAGCTGGGCACTCCGCACCGTCTTTTTGTGGATCTGGACCGTACCCTGGTGTCCGCCGAAACTCCTGGTGAGGAAAATGTGGCTGACGGTATTCTAAGAAGAATTCGTTCTGCCCAGTTCACTCAGGATAAATCCAGGGTTGTCCTGGATATTCAGGATCTGAACGACTTCAGGGTGTTTGCACTGGAAAATCCATTCAGGATAGTCATAGATGTCTATGCCCCAGAAAAAAGAAAAGCGGTTGAAACCAGCACCTCTATTCCTCACGTGACTATCGATCCTGGAAGCAGAGATCTTACGGCCCGCAGCCTGGTGGAGCAGCTGGGCCTCAAGGTCAGGACCATAATGCTTGATCCGGGACACGGGGGAAAAGATCCTGGTGCCGTTTTCAACGGAATATATGAAAAGGACATTGTCCTGCGCATGTCCGGGATTCTGGGAAGAATGCTTGAGGAAAAGGGCTTTGAAGTCCTTTATACCCGGACAACAGATGTCTTTGTCCCCCTGGAAGAGAGAACGGCCATGGCCAACTCCAAAAATGTCGATTTGTTCATTTCTCTGCATGCCAATGCCCATCGCAACCGGAACGTCAGGGGTTTTGAAGTCTACTATCTGAATTTTGCACAGACTGAGGACGCGATGCGCGTGGCTGCCAGGGAAAACGCGGTTTCCACTCAGAAAATATCCGATCTGCAATATATCCTCACGGATCTCATGCTGAGCTCAAAGATAAATGAATCCCGAGACCTGGCAGGCAAGATTCACGGGGTGACCATCAATCATATCCGGTCACAATACTCAGGAGTCAAGGACAACGGAATCAGGCAGGCTCCTTTTTATGTGCTCATGGGGGCCAGGATGCCGGCTATTCTTCTGGAGATGGGCTATATGACCAACGAGCAGGATATGAAACTACTGCTGTCAGATGATTTTTTGAGGCATATGGCCGGTGGGCTCGTCCAGGGGGTCATGGCCTACAAGGACAAGATCGAACAGTTCGCGCGGCTTGACTAATCACATTTTGGATCAGTGTTTTTCTGCCCTGGTGGTTCATGGCTGGCGATTCCGCCCAGTTTGTCGCCATCCCATGAAGCCTTTTCTTCCTCCGGTTCAACATGAATAGTAACCTGGGAGTTTGGCAGCTTTTTTTCGATATCCTTTTCTATGCGGCAGCAGATGACGTGCCCTTCTTTAATAGTTTTGCTTCCGGGCAGCAGGAGGTGAAAGTCTATGAACCTTCTTGAACCTGATTTTCTGGATCTCAGCCCGTGATATCTCGTATTGTTTCCAGCATGTTCCTTGATGGTCATTTCAACAGTCCTGATTTCGCTCTCAGGCAGGGCGGCATCCATGAGTCCCTTCATGGACCTTTTGATAAGACTGAACCCTGATCGGGTGATGTTCAGGGCAACCAGTATGGCAACGAGGGAGTCGATGATCACCCATTCAGGCTTGAGAATGATAATGCTTATGCCCACAATGACTCCGGCTGAAGTCCAGACGTCGGCCATGAGATGCCTGGCATCCCCCTCGAGGGTTATGGAGTCGAAATGACGGGCAGCCCTGAGCATGATTCTGGCTACAACCAGATTAATGATGCCGGCAGCAACTGAGATGGCAATGCCCCAGGCAAGGTTTTCCAAAGGAACAGGGCTGATAAGGCGTCCAACGGCCGAGTAGACTATGCCTGTGGCAGCTACAAGTATCAGCCCCCCCTCAAGACCCCCTGCAAAGTACTCGGCCTTGTCATGTCCGTATGTGTATTTATTGTCTGCCGGCTTGAAGGCTATGGTCAGGGCGATCACCGCTACAACACTGGCGGCAAGATTGACAAAGGTCTCCAGGGCATCCGAAAGAAGACCCACTGAGCCGGTTATCCAGAACGCCCCGAATTTCAGGATCAGGGTGACAATGGAAGCCAGCACTGAGAGTAAAGCAAAGTTTCTGGGCATATTTTTTCTTGTTCGGAACTGGTTCTTTCTTAACTCATGAAATCAGCCGGGCATTTTACCCTGCCTTAACGAAACACTTTATTGCTTAATAGATTGATTTGCTTATCTTTATTTGGCAGACTTAACTGATAACCTTCATTTTTAACCTTTCGTTATCTTTATCTGAAGGTGGTACGGGAAATAAATGTCCAAATACTGGGTTAAGGCAAAATATCAGGAATTTGTTCGAGATGTATTTCGTGATTTTTGTCTAGTAAGTCAACGCCTATTTGCCGAGTTTTCCACATATGACCAGACAGGAAGGATAAGCTTCAGTTTCTTCAGGGACCTTTTGGGTGAAGAAATGAACAAAGGTCAACTCTGGAGACTCAAGGACACCTCTCATATTCTTTTTCGCACTGATAACAGTCCGGACCGTATTGGTCTTTACCTGGACTGGTGCATCGGATATATTTTTCATGAGTGCATGAAGCTCAGGGAGGATTCTTACCAGCAGGAAAACTATCGGCCCTGGTTTGAGATGATGCACAGTGAAACCAGTCTTTCTCCTGAAGAAATGCTCATCGGCAAGGAACTGTTAACAGT
>PWNK01000050.1 GCA_003557865.1 Desulfonatronovibrio sp. | reverse complement strand
CGGGGTGACGGAATGGAGTGCCGCGTTGGCGAGTTCTCTCGGTCGTCACCCCGGCGCAGGCCGGGGTCCAGGTGTTTTCTTTTGGTTCCATTGCCGGGAGCTATTGAGAAGTTACTCTTGGCCAGTTTAACACCTTGATTTATTTATCTTTACTTTTTAACCAGTTAAACAATGCCTCCGGCATTCACTATTAAGCGTGGCTTAACCGGGTGAACCTTTTATCTTTAGCTTTTCACTCTCAAGTTTGTAACAAAGCAGAGCAATAAGTCTTACCCACGATATTCACTCATTTTCCAAGTTATGGAAACAGCAGCATGGACCTTACAAAAGATATTCTTCCAAGATAACCACCAGCAACAGTCAGCCGTAAGCATATTATCTATCAATTCAATAACAATGCCAGCAAATATTCAAAGGTTAAATGCTCGAAATTAAAGACTTTTACCCTCAAGGGGCAATACAAGGGCAACGAAGCTTAACCATCTGGAATTATTTTTAATTTTCTTGTGACAAAGCAAGAAAGCACAGGGTTGATTCTTGTATCGCAAGAATTAATTCTCAAGAAACAAGATTATACCGGATGCATTCAAGTTTGGGATGCAGCTTAATAAATAATACTGAAAATCTGGTAAGCGCTTATGCGTGGAGCATGCAAGAAACAGGAAGGGATTATGGTGATAAAAAAAGAACTGTACCTTTTTCAAAGCCGTCTATCATGGCTCTGTGTTCTTGTCGGTTCTCCAAGAGCGGGGGATGCTGTATTTTTTGAGAAGGCTGTAAAGCCTGGGCTTGCTCAGCCCTGAGCGGAGCATTGCTTCTTTGATATCGTAGTTGCAGACTTCCATCAGGTTCTGCAGGTAGCTTTTTTCGTATTTTGCCTGACTGAGGGCGCAAAAGGTCTTCCAGTCCTGGTCAAGTAATTCTTCTTGCAAGTCCCCGGGCCCTGCTGCTCTTTCTGTCTCGGAAAGCCCGGTCTCTGTATGTTTTGAATGTTTGAGAAAATTAACATGCAGATCACGGGGCAGATGGGAGGGATAAAGCACTCTTTCCTGTGGTGCTGACGCTGTCAGGGCCTTGAGGGTGTTGACCAGTTCCCGGACATTGCCGGGCCAGGAATAGGCAATTAAAAGATCCATGAGATCAGGTGATACGCTCGTGCCTCTTGTTCCTGATTGTCCGGCAATTTCCCTGAGATGATAACGCACAAGATCCTCAATATCATCCAGTCTCTTTCTCAGCGGAGGGATGTTGATGGTTACCGTCTGAATCCGGAACAGAAGGTCCTCCCGAAACTCTTTCTTTCGGGCCATGTCGTGAAGATCTCTGTTGCTGGCGCAGACCAGCCTGAAATTGCTGACAGATTCATGGTTCTGACCCAGGGGTCTGTATGTCTGGTTCTCCAGAACACGCAGAAAACTTTTCTGCAGGGCCAGGGGAAGCTCGCTTACTTCATCCAGAAACAAGGTGCCCTTGTTGGCTTTATAGATTAGACCGGGCTTATCGTGATTCGCGCCGGTAAAAGCCCCTTTGCGGTATCCAAACAATTCGCTTCCGGCTATGCTTTCAGTCATGGAAGCGCAATCCACCACCACCAGATTCTGATCCCTGCGGGGGCTGTTGTCATGCAGAGCCCTGGCAAAGACCTCCTTGCCCGTGCCTGTTTCCCCGGTAAACAAAACTTCCGTCTGACTTCTGGCTGCCTTTGCTGTTTCTTCCAGGCAATACATAAGCGCCTGGCTGGAACCTACAATGCCTTCACGCCGAACCGGGGAAAGAGCCAGACGTTTATTCCGGTAATCCAGCGCTCTCTGGCAGGATAGTTTCATTTCCAGCTGGCTGCTTGTCTTTTTGATGAAATCCCAGGCGCCTTCTTGTATGGCCTTCTCAGCGTTTTCTTCATCCAGAGAGGCGGTGATCACAATGATTTCCGGTGAATTGGGCAATGCTTTAAGATTTGGAAGAATATCCATCCCGCTTCCTTCGGGAAACTGGAGGTCCAGGAACACAATGTCCATGTCTCTGGACCGGGCAAGCCGGATGCCTTCGGTCAGGCTCGAAGCGGAGTAAATGCGGTATCCATTTCCAGCCAGAGCGTCTGAAAGCCCCAGACTGAACAGCTCGTCGTCGTCAATAATCAGAATATTGATCATGGATTGCCCTCCTGATACTGTTCATCCGGGCCTTTCAAGGGAAGGGTGAAATGAAAAACTGTTCCTTTATCCGGTATGCTCTGAACCCAGATTTCTCCTTCATGCCGGGCAATATACTCCCTGCACAGAAGAAGGCCCAGACCTGTACCCTTTTCACCGCCTGTACCTTTTCTTGAAGTAATCTTGTCCAGAGCGAACAAGGAAGATATGGTTTTCTGATCCATACCCACACCCTGATCTTCGATGATAATGTGAATCCTTGATCCATCGGCCCTGGCGGATACCATTACTTCCCCCCCCTCTCTGGAAAACTTGACCGCGTTGGACAGCAGATTGCGAAGAATTATTTTGAGCATTGACTTATCTGCGTGGACTTCCAGGTTTTCAGGGACTGAACATCTGAATCTGACATTCTTGTGCACGGCAATTCCCTGCATCAGGCTGATGTTTTCCCTGACTGTTTCTGCCAGGCGGCAGACAACAGGCAAGAAATCAGCGGCTTCGCGCTTCATGATGGACCACTGCAGAAGATTCTCAAGAAGATTGTAAAGATTTTCTGCGGACTGCTTCATCTCCCTGGCAAGTCTTTGAATATCTTCAAGGCTCAACTTTTCTATTCTTTCAGTCAACATCCTGATAAAAACCAGAAACCCCATGAGCGGTGATTTAAGGTCATGGGCAATAATGGAAAAAAACTTGTCCCGCTCATCTACCACTTTCTGGAGCTGCTCATTGGCCTTTTTGAGCTGTTTTTCAGCCAGCTTACGTTTTGTGATGTCAATGGCCAGTTCCAATCTGACATCCCGGCCATCAGGCCATTTTATCAATTTGTCGGTAATCAGGAAATGTTTTTTAAGTAAAGGGTTGTAGTATTCCCAGTGGTAGGGCTGACCCTGGTTTTCCAGGATAATAGGATTTGTGCAGAAATCGCAGGGAGAATTTCTTTCATGCAGCTCCTGATAGCAGATTCTCCCCACAAAGTCCTTGGAAAAGGATTTCTTCATGAATTCATTGACAAAAAGAATTTCATGGGTCCGGGGATCAGAGACAAATATAAACGCGCTTATGCTGTCAAATATGGAAAGCAGTTGAGAACGTTCAAAACGAAGGGAGTCTTCAGCCCGTTTTCGCCTGTCAATATCACTTATAATCACCCGGCAGACAACAGAACCCGAAGCATCTTCTATGGCTGTGGCTTCCAGAAAAACCCAGAATGAAGATTTATCAGCCTTAATCAGGCGCAGTTCGCAAGACTGTCCGAAACCCAGGGCTCGGGACCTGATAAGTTTTTTTCGGTGCAGCCGATAAATATCGTGATCTTTTTTATGAATAAAAAGCTTTAGGGAACGGCCGACCAGTTCCTGCCTGGATCTGCCGAGCATCAATGCAGACCCCTCGTTGGCCTCAAGAACCCTGCCCCTCATGTCGACAGTGATATAGCCGACCGGGGCCTTGTTAAATATTTCAAAATAACGGTCCCTTGAGGCCTGGACTTCTTGAAGCCTCCTGCGCAGCTTCTGATTCTCCAGTGTCAGTTGAGCCCGGTCATCAAGAAGGTTAAATAACATCTTCTGGATATCAAGGGGAGACATGGCCTCAATGGTTTTCAGGGAAAGGTCTTTTTTATGATCCATTGCTTCCCGCCCGTTTAAACTGCCAGAACGGCCCATTTCAAGTTCGACTGCAGCTGCTGCCTGTTCTTGTCATCCAGGTTGTTCAAGCCGGAAAACACTTCGATTATCAGCTTGACCGGGAAAATGAGCCCAAATGCGGCCGTTGTCACGTTCAGGGCATATCCCGTTAAGGCGCGATAAATTGAGAGTGAAAAGTTAAAGGTAAAAGGTTCACCCGGTTAAACCACGCTTCAGCGTGAATGCCGGAGGCAGTGTTTACCTGGGTAAAAAGTAAAGATAAAGAAATCGTAATTGTTCACCACATTTGCTATAAGGCTTGTAAAATACCCTGGATTCCGGCTTTCGCCGGAATGACGGATAGGGGCAAGGATCTCATTTAACCGTCACCCCGGACTTGATCCGGGGTCCAGGTCTTCTATATTCGATTTTGCTGAACAGTTACAAGAAATCAAGGATTTAAATTAGCCAAGACTCCGGACATTCTGAATCCTGGTATTTGTCTTTAAACAAAAACGTTGCCAGTGGCCGAGGCGATAATTTACACAAAGTGTCGCTGTAGTGACAGGAAAGATAAGCAAATGCCGGCTAATCCTTTTTTGGGTCAGAAAGGGCACCGCCTGGATCTGTTGCTGACGTCTCCCCGGTCTCATCATCCGGCTCCGGATTCTCTGAAACCGCATCCAGCATTTCATGCTGGTCCGGAACCCTGCTCGAAACATTCATATTCAGGGGCTTAAGCTCTGATTCTTCCTGTCCGGATAAAACCATTTCGATTTCTAATTTCTGTTTATCTTTTTTGGACTTGACCTTTATCTCCACCCCAATGAAACGACCAGACTTGAGGGAAACAGATTCATGCTCACCTTCCAGGGTCAAGACACCCTGTTCAACTGCGGCAATAATAGCCTGAAGACAGGAAATCGCTTCCGGCTTCTCCAGAACTCCTTCAAACTTGATCTCTTTTTTACTCATGACATTTCTCCTGTTATATATTGACTCTGGCCATCACTGCGGCCAAGCTTATCTCTTTACCCCAGAGACCTGGCCTTCCCGGCAGCCCCTTGTCCAGTACAAAGCTCTTCAGGGTTAAAGTTCTGTTCAAATGGGGATCAAAGGCTTTTCCTCAGCCGCGACCAACCGGCAATGTATTAAGTTTTACCAGCAGTCTTTATGGTTCTCAAACTATGGATAAAATATTTTCCACCACCATCTGGCTGTTCAAATAAGGCCTGTCATCATTGGTGGTCAAGGGCATTTCCAGGACTTCAACGCCGAGATTTCTTATCTTTTGCACGTCGACACCTCCCTGATACAAAGAGTGGTCTCTGTCAATAATCACAAAATTGAGCAGATCCGGAATTGACTGGCCTTGAGCGCAGCTTTTCTGAAGATGGCAGGCAAGAATCTCCACCCTCTGATCCAGGGTAGTCCCTATCTGTTCCGGATCATGCCCGGTATTGGGAATGTAGATCTTGGGACAGAAATTGGCGGCAATGGCCGTGCCTACTCCTTTGGGCAAAATATTGGCAATAATGCTGGAATAAAAACTGCCCATGGGGTAGCATATCAGTTCAGCTTCAAGAATCAGTTTTTTTACCTTGTCCTTGATTGCGGGGGTGAAAGGATCCGGCCTGTCCAGACTCTTACTCAAAAAAATATCCTTCACCGGAGAGGTTATCGGCCTGGTCTCCTTGCCTGTCAGCATGTGCTGTCCCTTGACCAGGGTATTGTCCTCCAGCCTGGCCACAAGATGGAGGAAAAAGTTCATTATCGGCCGAACAGTTCCCCGGACCTCAGCAAGCCTGGAAAAAATATAAATCACCGGATCTATATGCCTGTCATTGGCAATATATCCAGCAGTCAAAATCAGGTTCCCAATACTGGCTCCTTTGAGGTCAAAATCTTCAGGCATTTTTTTTATAAATAAGGATAAGTGGCTGCGAATTATCCTGCTCATGGGATCATGGACGCTCTTAACCAGAGGATGATGGCCGTCGGCCATGGACTTCAGGGTTTCCTTGAGCTTGACATGGTCCTCTCTACTGGACAGCCGATGGGTAAACAGATCATATACCTCAGGATTTCCCTTTACTGTCTGGTCGGCCATGGCCATGAGCCTGCTGCGCATATCACCAACTGCAGGCATGTTGAAAGCAAGGCGAAGCTTGGCTGAACTCCCCCCTGAATCAAAAGGAGTAACCAGGTGAATAGAGTTGTGAGTATATCGGACCAGAGCCCTGCTCAGGGAATTCAGAGCGGTTCCGCCGCTGAAAAAAAGAATTCTGGGTCCCAGCTCCGGGGCTTTGAAATACCTGGCAAGCTTGAGCCCGTCGGGCATGGAAACGCTTCTCAATATTTTGATTTTACGCATGGCTCTTTTGTCGCGGTTCCCCACATAAAAGCTCAAACAGCTGCCTTAAACAGGAAGATGATCCCTGCCGGATCAGATTAAACAGCAGCACGAAAGACAGACACCAGCAAGCAGGGTCTACTTTTTTTGGTCAGCGAGAAAACCCGCTTCTTCCGGATCAGAATCATGAATGGAACTCTTGTTTTCAGTCCACCTGAAAGATATGTTCAGCATGACCTCTTTACCTTCCAGTCCGGCCCTGATCTCAAGTTTGATCAGGCCCTGCGGTTCCAGGTTAAAAACCGTGTCCTTGTGCGCAAAATTGATAACTCCCTGTTCGAAGCCTTCCTTGAAGACCTGAAGATATTTGCAGATTGTCTCGCGGTCCTGGATAGACTCCAGGGAAAAAGATTTTTCTTTGTTCATGGCTTATCCTCTGCAAACTGATTGTTATTCTCTCGTGCTGAGTAACAGATTATAAAACTGAAGCAGTTATCCTCACCAAACTGCTCAAGTACCAGCTGGACCGGACAGGGCCTGGCAGACCTGAGCAGACATCCTGTCATCTCTGGCAGAATAAAGTCCGAGCCCTTTTATAAAACTTTATCTGCCACTGATAAAGCCTTTTTTTATTATCATTTATGATTTCAGGGCATATATCGGCCATGGTTTATGTTTAACCTCAGCATTAATGGCCTGCCTGGGGCTCAGGTTGCGCATTGTTGCGCTGTTTGACCGTCGACGGTTGTGCCTCCATAAGACTTCATTAACCCTGGTTCTTATTGTTTTACTGACCACTGTCCTCTGATCTCTGACCACTGGTTATGTCAGGGAGTTGGTAACAAAAGAAACCTCACCGCGTTTCCTCCCGGAGCAAAGGCATGGCGGTCAGGCTCAGGAGAATAATCAGTCCAAGCAATACAAAGCCCATGGCAAACATCTCCATATCGCCGAAATATCCGAGCATGGTAGGAATAAGGCCGCCACCGGCCAGCACGGCCGTGGGAACAATGATGGAAATTGCGATGGGCCTTGATTCCGGGGAGAAACAGCGGGACAGGGCTGAAAAACCGGCCGGGAAATAACAGCTGGCCATGGTTGGCTGGATGACTACTGCCGCCACAAGCAGCTTGCCGGAAAAAAAACCAAGAGCCATGGTCCAAAGGCCGGTAAGGCTCATAAATATCAGCAGGGCTCTTTGGACACCCAATCTGTCAACCAGCAGCCCTGCCCAGAAAACCAGAAAAAGGCCTGAAACTCTTGATATGGACAACAGGTAATTGGCAAATCTTGAATCCAGATCGTGTCCGGTAACCAGGTACAGCGGGGTCTGAGCGAAAACACCCTGTGTTGAACCAACGGCCAGACTGAAAAAAAGAACAAGAGCCCAGAAAGCAGGATTGGAAACTACTTTAAAATATCCTGATGGATTTGGGGGCTGGCTTTTTTCCTGTCCGCAACGGCAAAACTTCTTGAACAAAAAGTATGACACCAGGGCGTAGATGGCTACAAAAAAAAGCATCCAGCGCCAGCCAAGGCCCGTCCTGATAAAAGCTTCGGCCAGCAGAGGGGCGGTGACAAAACTCAGATTGGGGGCAATCTCATGAATGGCAATGGCCTTTCCAAGATGCCGGGGATTGACCATCGATGTCAGAAGGGTGAACCCTGATGGAAAGTAAAGTCCACCGAACAGCCCTGCTCCAAGAAGGCTCAGCCGCAGCCAGAGGATAGAGGGACTCACCGCGGCCAGTAAAAGGCAGGCACTGATGCCCAGGGCGGAGATAACCACAACCCTGCCGTGGGCAATGCGCGAAGAGACAAGGGTTGAACCGAGCAAAGCTATGCTGTAGCCCAGAGAAAGAATCAGGAAGAGTTGTCCGGCCTGAGCCTTGGTCAGCTCAAAGTCCTCAAGAATGAATATCAGAAAAGGAGAAAGGATTATCCTGGTGAGAAAATTAAGAAAAAAGATGCCGGTCAGGGCAAGAAGAGGGGGTACGGCCTTGTTGAAATCAGTCGCTGGCATTACAGTCCAACTGCTTCCAGCAGCAGGTTGTCCCTGTGAACCGCTTCAGGATAAAGACACTGCCCCAGAAGTTTTTCTATTTCAGAGGACTTTTTCCCAAGAATCATCCCAAGCTCTGAAGAGCTGTAGTTGGTAAGCCCCACAGCGGGTTTTCTCGAACCTCCCTTTTCAGTGATCCTGACCAGTGCTCCCTTGCCGAATTCCCCGCTTACAGAGACTATTCCCGCGGGGAGCAGGCTTTTGCCCTTCTCAAACACCGCTCTGGCAGCCCCCTTGTCAATTTCGATTTCACCGCTGGGTTCGAGATTGTAGGCCAGCCAGAACTTACGGCTGGATATGGCTTTGGAACAGGGATCTATCCAGGTTCCGAAATTCTGTCCTTCAAAGGCCCTTTCCAGACAGAATCTGTCCCTGCCGGACAGAATCAGGGTGGGCACCCCCAGCTGAGCAGCCTTTCTTGCGGCCAGAAGCTTGCTGTACATTCCACCGCTGCCCTGCCTGGTTTTCCCTTTGCACATGTTTTCAATGGGAGCAATGCCGATATCTTCAATGCATTCAATCCGTTCCGCCTGGGGATTTTCCAGAGGATTGTCACTGAAGACCCCGTCAGCCGAGGTCAGGTTAATGAACAGATCTGCTTCCACCAGATTCAAAACCAGGGCGGCCAGAGCGTCATTATCACCGAACTTAAGTTCCTGGACTGCAACCGTGTCATTCTCATTGACAATGGGAATTACCCGCCATCCCAGGAGTTGAATCATTGTATTGCGGGCATTAATGAACCGTTCCCGGTTATTCAGGTCTTCCCTGGTAAGAAGAACCTGGGCAGTTACCTTTTTATACCTGCTGAAGACCTCATCATAAGCATGCATGAGCCTGCTCTGACCTATGGCCGAGGCAGCCTGCTTGAATACCAGGTCGCTTTTGGCCCGGCATGAGGAAAGAACCTGACAGCCAGCCGCCACAGCCCCTGATGAAACCAGAATGATGTCCACTCCACGGTCATGGATCAAGGCTATCTGATCCGCGAGACGATTGACCACCCTCAGGTCAAGTCCATCATCCGAGGTAAGCACTGCGCTGCCAACCTTGATCACGACCCTGCCGGCATTGGCCAGCACCTTCATCCTCTTTTCATTGAAGCTCTTGGACATGCCTTTGCTATCCCTTAAGGTTAGAGAAGAATAAGCACAGATTCCCGCACAAGGGCGACCCAAAACAACAGCGATTCCTCCGGGGTGTCCTCAGGCACCTGATTAATCCCCGGCCGTCAGATAGTACTTATTCCAGATTGACTCCACAAGCTCTTCCACCCCGTCTCCGTTTAGGGCTGAAATGAAGTATATGTCCTTTTGCATCCCGGAAAAGCGCTCCCTGATTTTCTCCAGCTGAGAACTGTCTGCAAGGTCTATCTTGTTGATTACCAGGATTTGTTCCTTCGCGCCCAGATCAGGAGAATATCTGATCAGCTCCTGGTTGAGAAGTTCAAATCCATCCCAGGGACTGTCAGGATTTATTTCCTCAAAGCTGAGCAAATGGACCAGAAACCTCGTTCTTTCCACATGCTTCAAAAACCTGTCTCCAAGACCATGCCCCTGGTGGGCTCCCTTAATCAGTCCCGGGATGTCCCCTATGATCATGCGTGCCCCTTTATCGTCATTCAGGACCCCGAGATTCGGGGTAAGGGTTGTAAAGGGGTATGGGCCTATTCTGGGTCTGGCCGCGGAAATACGGGATATAAGGGTAGACTTGCCGGCATTGGGAAGTCCCAGCAAACCGGCATGTGCGATCACCTTCAACTCCAGGCGAAGCCTTGTTTCTTCTCCCTCCTGCCCCGGCTGGGCGAACCTTGGGGTACGCATTGTGGAAGACTTGAAATGAGAGTTGCCTTTTCCGCCGGACCCACCCCGGGCCACAAGCATCTGCTGCTGATGGTCCACCAGATCGGCAACAAGCTCATGTCCCTGTTCACCTGCCCGGTAAACAATTGTCCCTGGAGGAACCCGGACCACAAGATCCTCCCCTCCTGCCCCGGACTTCTGCCTGCCCATGCCGGGACGGCCGTTTTTCGCCTCGAATACTCTTTTATGCCTGAAGTCATAAAGGGTAAACAGCTTGTCATCCGCCAGCAAATATACGTCTCCACCCTTGCCTCCATCACCGCCGTCTGGACCTCCCCGGGGGATGTATTTCTCCCTCCTGAAAGAAACACAACCGTTCCCTCCTTTACCAGAACGAACAATTATTTCAGCTTCATCGACAAATCTCATGGCATACCTGTTTCTTCAAAAAAAAAGCCGCCCGAAAAACAGGCGGCTTGAAAATAAAATCCAAAAAAACTTATCCACTTGACAGTCAAAAATCCTCTGGCAACGCCCTGTATTTACGTGCAAATTCCAGGATTCTAAACGTCCGGAGCATTGGCTAATTTAACTCCTTGATTTCTTTATCTTTACTCTTTACCCAGTTAAGCACTTCCTCCGGCATTCACCCTTAAGCGTGGTTTAACCGGGTGAAACTTTTACCTTTAACTTTTCACTCTCAAGTTAATCAATAATTTAAAATTGATACCTTGAACTCGTCGTTTATAAAGCTGCCGGAACAATACTGACCCTGGTCCTGACCTTTTTCTGCCTGGTATATTTTTCGTATTTTACCTGACCATCAATCAGCGCGAACAGGGTATAATCCCTGCCCATGCCCACGTTTTCACCAGGATGAATCTTGGTCCCTAGCTGCCTGATCAAAATATTGCCGGCCTTTACGACCTGGCCACCGAACTTCTTTACTCCCCTTCTCTGTCCCTGGCTGTCTCTTCCGTTTCTTGAACTTCCGCCGGCTTTCTTATGTGCCATATTTAAAACCTCCCGGACTAGGACTCAATGGTCTTTACCCATAACCGGGTAAAGTCCTGACGATGTCCCTGTTTTTTGCTGTAACCCTTGCGACGTTTTTTCTTGAAAACAATGATTTTCTTGTCCCGTTCATGGCTCATGACGTCACAGACCACTTTGGCACCCTCGACATAAGGCTGTCCAAACTTGACATCCGACTGAGTGCCGGCAGCCAGAACCTTGTCCATTACAACCTCTGAACCTGCCTCATCAGTCATTCTGGCCACTTTTATCTGCTGTCCTTCACGGACCCGAAACTGCTTTCCGCCGGTTTCGATTATTGCGAACATGTTTACCTCCCAAATGAAAAAAGATCTGATACACTCAAATTCAGGTCATAGTCAAGTAAATATCGGGTAAAAAAAGCCGTCCTGAAGATATGGTCTCAGACAGTCCTTGCAAGGAAAACAATCCTGACCTCTGAAGCGCCGGCCCTGAACAGCTCCCTGGTACACTCCTCCATGGTTGATCCAGTGGTCATAATGTCATCTATCAGCAGGACCTTTCTGCCATTGACCAGGCTGTTATTTGCCGCGAACGCCCTTCTGAGGCTCTTCAGCCTGAGCTTGCGCTTCATTGAAGTCTGGGGAGGTGTGTTTCTTGTCTTGAACAGAGCGTGCGGCTGAACTTCAAGACCAATTTTTCTGCCCATTACTCTGGCCAATTCAAGACTCTGGTTAAAACCTCTTTGTCTAAGTCTTGCCGGGTGAAGAGGGACTGGAATAATCATGTCCAGATGCTCATAGGGCTGAAAGACGGCAGCTTCAGCAAGCATGGTCCCAAGGGCGCTTCCCAGCCCGAGTTCAGCGCTGAATTTATACCTGAGAATAACGCTTTTTAACAGTCCCTGATAGGATGAAAAAAATGACATCCCCTGCCATGAAAAAGGAATGTTTCTGCAGTCAAGGCACAGATGGGTTGAATCATACTCCAGGGCATAGATCCTGGCACACATGCCGCAAAAACCGCCTCTCCTGGCTTTTAATTCTTGAGCGCACAAGGGACAAAGGACTGTGCCGGGCGTGGGTTCCTCAATGACCGAAGCGCAAACCGTGCACCTTCTGCCTGCCATCTTCAGGAACAGCCTGAAAACCGGGTCAAGCTTTCTGATCACACGGCCTGGGAGACTATGGAGCTGCAAGGAAAATCCTGGATAATCATTTAGCTGTTCTCAAGCTCGCGGAGAATAAAGTCAGATACCTGTAGCCGGGCGGCTGTATCCTTTTTCAGGTCATTTCTGCCATCCTTTCCGCGGAGGCAAAGCTCGGAAATTTTTCGATTGAACGGATCAAGAAAATATTTCAGGGTCAGAAGGCTCCCCCTGAAAAGGGCGTCTCCTTTTTTCCGTCCAGCCACAAGAATACACAGGGCCTTTCGGTCTGCCTTTTGATTGCCGGTAGCGATCCAGCGTTCATAGTAGCTCTGACTGCGGTCGATAAGAGCTTTGAACTGCGCGGGAAGATGATAGAAAAAAATTGGTGAACAAAAACAGACCACACGGGCCAGGTCAATTTTTTCGAGGATGAGCCGGCCCTGATCCAGGTCAGAGAGCACGCACCGGAAATCAGGGGATTGGGCGCATATTCGGCAGCCTTTGCAGGGGATAATTCTGAAATCGCGCAGAAACAGTTTTTCAACGCTCAAACCAATGCTCACGGCTGAGCGCGCGGTTTCATGCACGGCAATGTCGCTGTTTCCCCCATCTCTGGGACTGCATCCGATTATAAGCACATCAGCAAGGTTCATCAGGACCCTTCTTGCGAACGTAGTCGGCCTGTATATATCCTTTTTTTTCGGAGATACTCAACTCCCACAAAGGGTGCAGCTCCAGAACGTTCTCCAGCTTTCCCCTGGCTTCATTCAGAGCCAGAACCCGCAGATGAAAACCTCTGGAAAAACGGAGATGCCAGCCCACCTCCAGACCAAGGCCTCAGCACTTGTGACGCATATCAAGCCAGTAGCAATCTTTGATCAATATGTTTCCTGGATATTAATAACTTTCTCGTAAACCCGGACATAATTTTGAACCATTTTCTCAGCGCTGAACATGCTCATGGCTCTGAAAAAGGCCTTCTCGGCCATTTTTTGCGCCCTGGCCTTGTTTTTCAGGATATGAACCGCAGCCATTGCCAGGGCCTCATAATTTCCAGGTTTAACCAGCATGCCGGTTTCCGCGGACCTGATCTGTTCAGGAATTCCGCCTGCGGCAAAAGCCGCCACCGGAAGGCGGCCCATCATGGCCTCCAGCACGACCAGGGGATGGTTATCAGCCAGGGAAGGGTAAACCAGAACACTTGCCCTGCCCATGAGAGACCTGAGAGTGCTGTTGGGAATATGGGGAAGCTCAAACACGTCACCGGTCCTGGCCATCTTCTGGCTGCCCACAAACAAGGCCCTGGCAGCAGGGCAGGCATCTTTGATCATTTTCCAGACTGACAGCCATCTGGTCCCGCTTCGATATCCGGCCTTTGTGCCCCCGTGGGCGACAAAGAGGACCAGGTCGCCCGAAAAATCAGGCAATCCATGCGCATTGCTCTGCAAACCAGATTCCGGTGATACGCCGTTGGGTATAACCCTGACCTCCAGTTCCTGGAAGACCTTTTGGGCCATTTCCGCCAGCCATTTTGAAGGGCTGATCAGAAAAGGGCCTAAAACTCTTAGCCTTTGGCGCTTGGCACTGCAGCTTTGCTCCGAATCCCTGTAACCCCTGGAACACTCGGGACAACCATCAATCCACTGCGTGCATTCCAGAGGATATACGCAGCCCCCGGTAATAAGGGAGGCATCATGCAGGGTCACCAGCGGTCTAATCTCTGATCTTTGGCATGAATCAAGAGTTGCAGGCCAGTCAAGGGTTGAATGGATATGGACAACAGTTTGCGGCTCAAGTCTCATGGAAACGGCCTGTCCGGAACCGCGCCCTTCCCTGATCTCGCTTCGCACCCTGCTCTTCCAGCCCCGGGCGTTAAGGCCGCTGTTGATCAGCCCGGCAATCATGGCTGTCCCGCCCTGATCACTGAGGATGGTGTGTTGAATAATCTTAAATTTGCTGTAATTATTCACCATCATAGTTGCGGCCTGCCTGCGTGAACCATTTACCGCATTGAGCCATTAAATGCTTTTAATGTCATGAAAAAAAGGGTTGTAAAGCTTTTCGTCTCCGACCGTGGTTTCAGGTCCATGTCCTGAATAGATGACTGTCTTATCGGGCAGGCTGAATATTTTTTCCCGGGCAGACTTTTTCAGTATCTCAGCATCACCTCCAGGGAAATCAGTCCTGCCCACGGAACGGAAAAAAATCAGGTCCCCCACAAATACAGCTTCTATCTCGGGAAAATAAAAAGAAAGGCTGCCCGGGGTGTGCCCCGGAGTTGAAAGGATATGACAAAAGCTGTCCAAAAACCGGGTTTCACCAGCCGACAAGGGCTTGAAATCAAAGGCGGGTGTGGTGGGAAATCCCATAAACCCCCCTCCCCCGACCTCAGTACTCAGCAGAAATTCATCCTCTGCCGGGGCATGGATTTCTGCTCCAGTGCCGGCTGCCAATGCTGCATTACCCTGGATATGATCAAAGTGAAGGTGGGTGTTGAGAATAATATCAAGCCTGAGGTTCCTGTCTCTGAGAAACTTCAGGACAACAGCCGGGTCTCCCCCGGGATCAATGGCCAGGCCCATATTGTTATTAATCAGCAGGTAACAGTTGGTTTCCAGCATGCCAAGGCTGAACTGTTTTATACTAAGCATATAACCATCCCCTTATTTTCAAGACAGTGCAGATAGTTGTCAAAAAAGATGTCTCTGTGCACCATGGTATATTGCTACAAACCATCAAGTATTCAAGGGTTCCAGCAGCAGCTCGCCCAGCTCCTTTCTCGATGACGACCCGCTCCCGGCCGGATGCCCTACAGCAATAACAGCCATAAGCTCAAGGCCTTGAACATCCGTACCCAGCACCTGGTGAACCTTTTCCTCCTGGTTGATTATCTCCCCAAGCCATACCCCGCCAAGATTCAGCCCATGAATAGCCAGCAGCATGTTCTGAATACAGGCTCCGGCTCCCTGGCAGTCCTTGACATGGTGATATTTGGCTTTTTTATCAAGAAATACAGCGACGAGTAAACTTGCGGACCGGATTATATGGGCATATTTTGTGCAATCCTGCAGGGCATCTTTTCTCTGGTCATTACCGGTGATAATCAAAAACCGCCAGGGCTGGTTGTTCAAACCGCTGGGAGCCCATCTCCCGGCATCCAGTATTGTTAACAGGTCATCCCTGGAAACCGGGTCCGGGGTAAACTTCCTGATGCTCCTTCTTTTCAGTATAGCTTCAATAATATCCATGATCATCTCCCTTAACTCTTCAGTCTGTCAATCTAAAGCCGGAACAAATGCTGACAGATTTTTCAACTATTCACCAT
This sequence comes from Desulfonatronovibrio sp., assembly GCA_003557865.1. Lineage (GTDB taxonomy): Bacteria > Desulfobacterota > Desulfovibrionia > Desulfovibrionales > Desulfonatronovibrionaceae > Desulfonatronovibrio. Next base: position 9,141 of record PWNK01000050.1, on the reverse strand, counting down.
AGTTTTTGTCCAACCCCATAATTAGAGGCCTGCCTGGGGCTGAGGCTGCGCACTGGCAAGCGCTGAGACAAACTTTTGGGGGGCTCTGATTTCTGATGCCTGAGACCATGTGCAATGTTGAGGTCATATAAAACTGGACAGCATTAGAGCCTTTATATAGTTTCAGGCTTTACTTTTCAACCGCAAACCCGTCCTGACAGGGAATTAATCACTCTTATGGCAGTAAGTCTTGATAAAAGCGACCTTATCCGTTTTGAATCCGTGATTAAGGAATCATTGTCATCCTTTCTCAACTTTAAATCGTACAGTCTTTATTTCCCAAAAGATATTCCTGCGGGCATGAAGCAGGGCCGGAACCTGGTTCCCATCATAGAAAAAGACAGAGTCATGCTCCCCCTGGTTGTAAAGGAATCTTTTCTTGGCGTGCTCCTGGCCAGAGGAACGAATCCAGGCCAGGCCAAGTCTTTGCAGAATCATCTCCAGGCCTTTATCTCGATCACTCTTGAAAAAATATCTCTTCAGAAAAGGTGCGTGCAGGACGAACTTACTGGTCTCTGCAACCAGAGTCATTTCCAGGACACGGTTCAAAAAGAAGTTGAAGCAGTCTTGTCCGGAATCACCCCAGGCCCGGAAGCAGTCATTGATAACGGTCCGGTTCAGCACAGCGCTTCATTCAATGTCATGATCCTCAATCTGGACGGCTTCAAATCCATCAATGATACTTTCGGTTTTTCCTTTGGGGATAAGATTCTGATCCAGGTGGCCGGTCATCTTCAGAAGCTTATCCCGGACCAGGCTGTCCTGGCCAGGCTTCACGCTGATAATTTCGCCGTTTTCTGGTCTCAGGCGTCTCCCAAAAAATGTCTTGACCTGGCCCAGACCATAAGAAAAAAGATTTCGGAACTTGTATTTGAGTTTGATATCTCAGGCGAAAAAACATCCCTGACCGCCAGTGGCGGAACCGCTTTTTTCCCCAGGGACATCCGGGGCCCTCAGTTCAGAAAATCTTCTTATGAGCTTTCAAGAATTATTGTGGAAAAAGCCTTACAGGCCTTGGAGACTGCCAAAGAAAACGGCGGAAACAGGTTCTACTTTTTTGGAGGCCTCCTTTCCCATGGAGGGGTGGTTATGGAGTGCCTCCCCCTTAAACGCCTGCTGATCAATCTGGGAAGCAGCGTAGACGCCTGTGAAGGTCAGAAGTTCATGGTCTGGTCCAGAAAATTCAACGGCCAGTCCGAAGTTGTCAGTGAACCGGAAAAGGCTTCCTTGGGCCATTATCCGCCCATGCACAAAGGTGAGATCACCATCCTTGAGGTCCAGGACCGGATATCCATTGCTGAAATTATTTACCTGAATGATCCCGCATGGAGGATTGAGCCCGGTGACAGGCTGAGCCTGCTTCAGGAAAAAGACAGCCTGGTTGAAAAAGAAGGAATGACCGGAATTGAAGTCCAGCAGAAGGACATTCTGACCGGACTATACTCATACCGCGATTTTATTTCCCTCTGGAACCGGCTGCGCAGCGAACCAGAAAGCTTCAGCATGGTCATGATAAAAATTCTGGGGCTGTTCAGGGACAAAGATGATCAAAAAATCCAGGGAGAAAACCTGATCCTTGAAATCGTAAAATCTCTTAAGAACAAACTCTCATTTGATCTTCTGGGAGGAAGGTACAGCTCCACCTGCCTGATCTTTTATCTGCCCCAGGTTGAGCAGCAGAACCTGGTCAGGGTTTTTACTGATCTCAGCGTTGAAGTTAATAAGCTGCATGATCTGGTTATCCATTGCGGCATCAGTGGTTTTCCATACCTGAGTTTTTCCAGGATCGATACCCTGGAAAACTGTCGAAAGGCCCTGGATCACGCGACCCTGGCTGGTTTTCCCTTTGTTGCATCCTTTAATTCTCTCTCCCTGACCATCAGCGCGGACAGGCTTTTCACCATGGGTGACACTTTTTCGGCAATGGAGGAATATAAACTGGCCCTGGCTGCGGATGAATCTAATACTCTGGCCCGCAACTCTTTGGCCGTCTGCTATGCCAGGCTGGGCAGGCTGGAGCTTGCCAGAAAACATTTTCTGGAAATAACCGATGCTGAAGAAAACAATATTATGGCCTGGTACAACCTGGCTTGCGTTCAGCTCAAGCAGGGGGAAGAAGAAGATGCTCAAAAAGGCTTTTTAAAATGCCTGGAAATCGATAACAATCATGTCTTCAGCCTGTTCAGACTGGGCCAGATGGCTGAGAAGAAAAATCTGCTGGACAAGGCGGAAGAGTTCTATAACACGGCCAGACGGACCAGCCAGGGTCGGGATCTGGCACCAAGGCATCTGGCCAGACTTGCCTGGAAAAAAGGACAAAAAGAAGAAGCAAGAGAACTGCTGCATCAGGCCCTGATCAACAATCCCAGAGATGCCTTTTCCCTTAATCTCATGGCCAGGATTTACATTGAAAGCGGAGATGACCCCCTGATCTCCGAGTCGCTGGCCAGGCAGAGTGTCGCCCTGAGACCGGACGTAGCCGCGTTCTGGTTGGACCTGGCTGAAACCCTCAAGATCCAGGGCAAGGATGAGCAGGCATCCAGGGCCAGCCTCAGGGCATACGGATGACCGCAGAGGCCCATCAACCCATAACCATGATCCGCGAATCTGTATGAATCCTGAACAGACCTACGAAATAAATATCAGGGTCTTGCCGTCGGACATTGATGAGCTGGGGCATGTGAATAATATAATCTACCTGCACTGGGTTCAGCAGGCAGCCGTAGCCCATTGGCAGGCCATGGCTCCTGAAAAGCATCAGAAAAATACATTCTGGGTAGTCTTGCGCCACGAGATTGATTACAAGCTTCCGGCTATGGAGGGTGATGAAGTAACAGCCAGAACCTGGATCGGCAAAGCCAGACGACTGAGCTTTGAGCGAAATACTGAAATCCTTCGGAAAAAAGACCGAAAGCTCCTGGCCAAAGCCCGTACCATATGGTGTCCTGTCAACGCCACAACCCGAAAACCTCAAAGGGTCGACCAGGAAATCAGGGATCTGTTTTCAACACAGACCTCCTGAAGCACCCCGGTCCAGCAATCACGGGTTCTCCTCAGAAAACCGTGAGTCAATGTCCAAGTCCCGGGGAGAAAACTTTCAGGCCGGCGGTACGTTCCAGTCAAACAAGGGGATCAGAACCCCTGCTGCACATCGATGATGGCCTGAGCCAGGAGGGCTGTACGCTCAACCATGGTTTTTTTGATAATATATTCATTGCAGCTGTGATCCAGATCACCGCAGGGACCCAGGCCGTCCAGCACCGGAATGCCCATGGCCGCTATGAAATTGGCATCAGACACCCCTCCTCTGGTTTCCCTGGATACCACAACCCCAAGCTTGTGAGCGGCCCTGTGTACCACCTGATAGAGGTTTTCCACACCTTGATCCGTTTTCATGGGCGGACGCCTGGAAGTCAGAATCAGCTGAGACGTGGTGCCCTCAACCACATTTGTCTCACAAATATCTCGTATTCTTTCAAAAAGATCTTGTTCATCCTCAGATCTTGTAAAGCGGACATCCACCCCAAGCAAGGCCTGTTCCGCTATTGAGTTTGGTCCCATTCCGCCCTTGACGCATCCTACATTAACCAGGATTTCCGGAGGATTATTCAGCTTCTCCAGACTGATGGTCTTGTGCGCTGCTTCAAGGACCGCGCTTGGCTTGGCCGAGCATGCTGTGCCGGCATGTCCCGCCCTGCCCCTGATTGCCAGATCTAAGCCTATCTTGCCTTTGCGCCCGACCACCAACTGGCGTTGAGGACCGCCCCCCTCAAGAACAATGGCGGCCCTGGATTCTGCAGCCAGTTTTTCAATGATTGTCCTGGACGCAGGAGAACCTATCTCCTCCTCGGAATTACAGAACATGATCACTGGGATATTCCTGAGCAGACCAAGATCAGACAATGCCCTCAGGGCGAAGAAGCCCACAACCAGCCCGCCTTTCATATCCATTACGCCCGGACCATAAATCTTTTCCTGGTCCTGGCGAAAATAGTTAAAGTCCGTATCCTGAGGAAAAACCGTATCCATGTGTCCCACAAGAAGAATAACCTTCTCCTGAAGTGCCCGGTCTGAACGGGCCACGACCATATTCCCGTACACGTCCTGGGGAAGTATTTGCGCATTCATGGGGATATCAGCCAGTGTCCGAAAGACACACCCGGCCATCTGATCCAGGCCGGCCTTATTGTGTGTTCCACTCTGAATAAGGACCAGTTCCTTCAAAAGACCCAGCATTGGCTCTTCCAGGGACTTGATGTGCTCAAAAAGGACGTCAGTCATTGTATCTGTCCGGAGGGTTATTTTTCCTGGTATTTTTCAAAGGCAAAATCCCGTCTTTCATACTCTTCAGGTGCAGGATCAGGGTATTTGACCTCTTCACCGCTCCATGGCTTTATGAGAATCAAATCACTGCCCTCTGCCCTGAGCACGTTGGATCGGTGCAGAGGAATCTTGCCTCCTGCTGTAGCGATATACCTGGGAATGGCATCGCCGGATATGTTCCCGTACATGCTCTCCACAATATCACGTCCCCTTTCAACCGGAACCCGCAGGTGCGAGAACTGGGGATTGCGGTAGCTGCAGTTGAATACGTAGTAAGGCCTGACATAGGCCTCCTGTATTGTTTCGCAGAGCTTCCACATCTTCACCCGGCTGTCGTTGATGCCTTTCAACAGCACGGCCTGATTCATGACCGCACTGACCCTTTTGGATATCTGCCTGAATGCCTCTCTGGACACGGGGGTAATTTCCTGAGCAGTGTTTATCTGGGTGACCACTCTGAGCGGTTTAATATCATTGCTTCTTTCAAGGATATCCAGGAGTTCCTGGTTAACCCGCTGGGGAGTTGTCACCGGAATTCTGGTCCCAAGGCGCTTTACCCGGACATGGTCAATGGCATCAAGCTCATTGAGTATTCTGGCCAGCATTTCGTTGGGAAGCATAAAACTGTCGCCGCCCGTGACTAGAACGTCCCTGATTCTGTTGTCCTTACGGATATAGCTGAGTGCTTCCTCATAAGCCTGACTTTTGTAAATGCGGTCCTTTTTGCCGATATGGGCGATGCGCAGGCAATGGGTGCAGTACATGGCGCACATGTTGGTGGCCTTGATGGTCGCCACCCTTGGGTAAAACTGGTCTATGAGCCTGGCCGGGGAATGGTCGGCGGCAACCGGAGGGATCTCGATTCCGGCATTATCCACCATCTCAGATGTGGGAACAGCCTGCAACAGAACCGGGTCATCCAGAGCTTCCGGCATGATCAGGCCCGCATAGTATGGGGTCAGGCGCATACGATAGCTCTGGGTCACCCTGCCCACCTCCTGGATTGCCCTTTGCGGAAGCCTCAAAATACGGCCCAGGGTATCCAGGGATTCAATGGCGAACTTGAGCTGTCCGGAAAACGAGTTCCACTCCTGGTCTGACATCCCCAGTATCTTCCTGATCCTGGAGTGGTTATCAACAATCCTCTCCCAAAGCTCTATTCCGCTGGGAGCCAGCAGATCCTTCTGCTTGAGATACCATTCAACCCTGGACCCGGCCTGTTCAACAATGGGCAGGGCTCTGTTGACCCTTCCTCCAACGCTTACCTGGTGTTCATCAATATTCTGATGCTTCAGGGCAAGACCTTCCAGTTCCTTCCTGGAAAGACCAAAGGCAAGGGGACTCAAGCCGCTGCTGTTTCTTACCTTTGTCAGTAACTGAAACAGCTCGACAATATTTCCGGTCAGATTATCAGAAACACTTCTTGAAAACAGCATTTCAATATTTGAGGCCAGGGAAGGGTCAAGCCCTGAGTCATCGTCAAGCCCGGAAAACAGACTATCCAGCACCTCAATGGTGAAAATGTCAAAATTGTCAAATTTATCCATGCGCCTATCCCGTTCCAGTTATAGATTCTTCCAGCAGCCGTCTGCCCTGCCTTATCTCTCTGTCCAGTATTTCTCTTGTTCTGGAGACAGCTAATACTCTGCCCAGAAAAGTTCCTGGTTTTACTGAACAGCCATGACCCACGTGTTCCAGAATGATCATTTTATGCTCAATGCCGTTTTTCCTGACCTGGCGAAACAGTTCCCTTTCATCCTCTTCCAGAGGCAGAAAGTATCTGGTCATCACCTCACGGTCGACCTTGAAGTTATATGTTCTCCAGTAAAGATCGCTGATGGCCTCCTTTATCTCCACCTTGTTGGATGGAAGCCTGTTCTGCGTCACGGCGTAGTATTCGAGCTCCATAAGCGACGGAGATTCCTCCGGCAGAAGATTTTCCAGGGTGCAGCACATTTCCATGGTCGTACCCTGTTTGCGGGCATTGACTTCCACAAAAAATATTTCTCCATCTTTACTTACAATGTAGTCACAACCGAATATCCCCCTGTAACCGCTTCTGCCCAGGACCCTGCCCACCATCCTGGTGTGCTCCTTGATTTCAAGCTGCTCCTTGAAAGGCAGCACCGAAGGGAATGTCGACCCCCTGAACATGTTCCCCCCTTCAATTTCCTGATCAGCAATGGCTGCTATGAACACATCGTCTTCGTTGCCCACCACACCCAGTACAGTAGGATCAAACTCATGGGGCACATACCTGCTGATGAAATAGGTCGACTGGGGCAGGGGCAGCTGTTTATTGAAATCTTCAATGGAGCGGACAATGAAACTGTTAGTTCCCGCTGCTGAATAGGGCCTGGACACAAAAACCCCATCCGGCCATGCCCTGACAGCCTCATCCATACTGCCGACCATTTCCCTGACGCCGCTGCAGATCTTGTAATCAATTACCGGTACTGTATCCTTGAGCATCTGAAGCTGATAAAGCTTGTTGTTCCACATGCTGGCCACCTGGCCGTTGGGACCCAGGAGCACCACTCCCGGCATCCGGGTAAACGTCAGTTCAGGCAGGGACTCAAACACATGAACATACAACCTGCCCTGTTTTCTGACCAGGAACCTCACCAGGTCGAGAACAGTGCTGGAATAGGAGACAACCCCGGCAAAATCCCCGGGAGAGATGCGGCAGCTGAATTTCTTTCTGGTCTGAGCAAGGAGGGTACTGGCAAGGGGATTTATGACCAGGACGTTCCTGTGGGGATATGACTCCATCACGTCAGGAATAACCGATATATAGTCAAATTTTTTCTGGTGAATTTTTGAAAGGTTTTCTTTGACAAACTCGTTGAGGCCATCAGTCTTGAGTTCTCCAATATATATAAAATAATCAGTATCTTCCTGAAGCCTGACGTCTGAAAAAAGCACGTCATCCTGCTGGGACAACATTCCCTGACCTCCATTTTGATGACAATTTTGTAAACAAGCCTGAAATATTATACATTTTCATCAAAAACAGAACCCACCCCGGATACAATCTTGAAAAAGCCGGAACAAATGTCAATAAAAAAATGGACAAACCTCATTGAGCTTAAAGGGCAAGAAAACAGACTGATCAAGTTCCGGGCAAAAATCTCCATTTTCTCAGCTCAAGTTTCACGAACCGGATCAGGATATGGGCTTATTTGACATGCTGAAAATACCGGCTATAATATATTTAAGTCGTTAAGCATTCAATTTTCAGGCCAGATTCAAACCATCTTAATTCTCTACCTGCTCATGATTCCATTCCCGGCGACTTTCCTGAAGCCGGGCAACAACAACCTATAATGAGCGTCTCAGGCCCAGCTTGGCCTGACAGGTTGCCAATCAGACAGGGGCAATACAACAGGGACGGAATGGACCCTGTTTCTGGTCAGGCTGTTCCTGCAAGTCATCATCATGAGCAGCCAGGATTTTACATTCAAGGGAGGAATTTATGCGCGCACCTGAATATGTTAATGATATTTCCAGGGTCAAAGGAATGTCTGAAAGAGAACTGCAGAATCTAAAACCCGTAATGGATAAATTTGAATTCAAATCAAATGATTACTATTTATCTCTTATAAACTGGGATGATCCCCACGACCCCATCAGGAGGATCATCATCCCCTGTCAGGAAGAACTTGACCAATGGGGAAAGCTGGACGCATCCAATGAAAAAAAATACTCCGTAATGCCGGGTGTGCAGCATAAATACCTCAGTACCGCCGTTTTTCTGGCCAGCGATACTTGTGGAGGATACTGCAGGTACTGTTTTCGCAAAAGGCTTTTCATATATCCGGAACAACGGGAGTTTCTGACTGACTACCAGGCAGCCCTTGAATACGTGCGCAGTCACAAGGAAGTCAACAACGTGCTCATAACCGGTGGCGACGCTCTGATGCTTTCCACCCGAAAACTGGAAGAGATCATCACCAGCCTCAGAACCATTGAGCATGTAAAGATCATCCGCATCGGGACCAAGCTTCTGTCCTACAATCCCTTCCGGGTAATAAACGATCCCGGGCTTTGCCAAATGGTCAGCAAATACAGTCTACCTGACAAAAGAATCTATTTCATGCTCCATTTTTCCCACCCCAGGGAGATAACCGATGTAAGCCTCAAGGCCTGTGATCAGCTTCTAAGGTCGGGAGCAGTGCTGTGCAATCAGACACCACTTCTCAGGGGAGTTAATGACCATCCGGAAATATTGGGAGAGCTGTTCAACAAGATTTCATACATGGGCATTGCCCCGTATTATATATTTATTTGCAGACCAACGGTGGGTAACCTGACCTACGCGGTACCGGTTGAAGAGGCTTTTCACATATTTCAGACAGCCAGGGGAATGTGTTCGGGGCTAGGCAAAAGAGCAAAAATAGCCATGTCTCATGCCAACGGAAAAATTGAGGTGGTGGCCATGACCGAAGAAAACATCATCTTCCGCATTCACCGGGCAGCGGACCCGGACGATAGCGGCAAGGTGTTTATCTGCAAAAGAAACCCCACGGCCTACTGGTTCGACGACTATAAAGAAATCCTGGAAACCGTGGACCACCAGGACCTGGAATATTAAGGACCGGCTGATCTTGACTTACTCCTAATGTCCTGTCAGAAAAAACAAGAAAGTTTGAACCGCAGAGACACGAAGGGCACAAAGTATATAAGAGCAAGGAGGATATTTTTTGAAAACCGGGTAGCGGTTTTCAAAAAAGCTGCCTTTTCATTTGCCACGCGAAGCGCGTGACAAATGAAAAAAAT
>PWNK01000083.1 GCA_003557865.1 Desulfonatronovibrio sp. | reverse complement strand
TGTATCTTAATACGTTGACGAATAATTGTACAGATTGACGCCGCCAAAAGGAGAAAGAACCGTTTTCCGGATGAAAACCAGTTATCCGGCAGGTGAACCTGCAGCTCCACCTGTCTAAGTTTCATAATAGGTCTTAAGGCATGAACTGCGTACAGGATGCCTCAGCTTCCTGAGGGCCTTGGCTTCAATCTGCCTGATCCTCTCCCGGGTAACATTGAACAGCTTGCCCACCTCCTCCAGAGTATGGTCAGATTTTTCACCAATGCCGAATCTCTTGCGCAGAACCTGTTCCTCCCTGGGAGTCAGTTCCGCCAGAACCTTGGCTATCTGTTCGGAAAGCTTGGAGTTGACTACTTCTTCCGCCGGAGCCACGGCTTTTTTATCCTCAATGAAATCCCCCAGGCTGGAATCTTCTTCGTCTCCTATGGGCGTTTCCAGGGATATGGGCTCCTTGGCTATTTTAAGAACTTTTTTAACTTTCTCCAGAGGATAATCCATGCGCTCGGCGATTTCTTCCGGGCTGGGATCCCTGCCCAGCTCCTGAACCAGATAGCGTGATGTCCGCACCAGCTTGTTTATGGTTTCAATCATGTGTACTGGAATACGGATGGTCCTGGCCTGATCGGCAATGGCCCTGGTTATTGCCTGCCTGATCCACCAGGTGGCATAGGTGGAGAACTTGTACCCCCTCTGGTATTCAAACTTATCCACTGCCTTCATCAGGCCGATATTGCCCTCCTGAATAAGATCAAGAAATTGAAGGCCGCGGTTGGTGTATTTTTTGGCAATGCTTACCACCAGGCGAAGATTGGCCCGGATCAGTTCCTGCTTGGCCTTGAGGGCGTCTTGGTTGCCCCTGTTGATCCTCCACAGAATTTCCTCAAGCTCATGAACGGTGTGCATACATTTCTGCTCAAGCCGTTCCAGAATCTCTGTCTTGCCGCAAATCATCTCCTTGAAGGAAAAGAGCTCTTCAATGGTCATGTTCAGTTTGTCCGAGGCAGCCACGGGATTAATTTCCCGTTTCTCCAGCTGATCCAGAAGGTCAAAGAGCTCGTCCTGGGACAGGCCCAGGGAAAGGATATAGGCGCTCAGATCCCTCTGGCAGTTGTACATCTGACGGACATAATCCTCTACCGTCTCAATGATCCTGTCGATAAGGGTCTTTTCCAGCTTAATATTGCGCAGGCAATTGACCACATCATCCTTGTAATCCATTATCTTGCACTGAATGCCCCATACCCTGCGGTCCAGGCGGGCGCATTCGTTGAATTTTTCGTAAATCCCCTTTCGTTTGCGATAGATATTCCTGACTTCTTCCAGCAGTGCGATGACCCTTTCGCGCTGGTTCATTTCTTCTTCTGAGGGATCATCCTCCTCAATGGTCTTGACCACATCCTTGAGCTTGACTCTCTCCTTTTTCAGATCTTCCCCGACGTTGATCAGCTCCTCCACAGCAACAGGAACTTCCACCAGGGAATAAAGCACTTCCAGCTCTCCGGCTTCGATTTTTTTGGCAATGACCACCTCGCCGTCACGGTCCAGCAGACCCACGGCCCCCATTTCCCGGAGGTACATGCGTACCGGGTCGCTGCTTCTGGAAAGGGAATCTGACACATCCTCCAGTTTTTCCAGATTGATGGACAGGGTTTCGGCAAGTGATTCGCTGTCTTCAGGCACAACCGTCAGGGTCTTGCCCATTTTCTCGTCAACAATGGCGATATCCAGCTGGTCAAATATGGAAATAATCTCTTCAATCTGTTCAGGACTGGTTACATCAGAAGGCAGGGCCTTGTTTATCTCTTCAAAAGTCAAAAAACCCTTTTTCTTTCCTTCGGCAATAAGCGTTTTAATTTGCTGAACATCTTTGATGCTGCGCATTATCCTCCCCCTGAGATATTTGGCTTCCAGGAACAATCCTGAGGCCAATTTATAGATAGCTTTGCATTAGCCCCAGAATTCTCTTTACTTCCTGGTGGTCATTGTTCTTTTGAGCCCTGATCAGGGCCTGTTTCAGATTCTGCCTGCTCATGTTCAGGATTACCTGACTTACAAAAGCTTCCAGATCTCTTAAAACCTGTTCCCTGTTTTTTTTCAGGCTATCCCGCTGCAGTCTGGCCCGGTAATAAAAATCAGTTTCCTGCTCATCAAGGCCATGGTGATCATCGCCGGTTTTTTCCTTGATTTTTTTCCAGAACTGGACAGCCCACTCACTGCTCAGGATAAGGTCAATACCTTTTTGTTCCAGGTTCTTTCTATATTCCGGAAAGCAGGAGGCAAAGGTGAGTATTTCCCTGTCCCTCTGATCCGGCCCTGGTGTTGCAGGGCTGCCCCTGCCAGAGATATCCGCTCTTGGTTGAGCTTTTGGTTTCTCCAGATTCTTCCTGAGCTCCATTTCAGTCAGGCCCAGTGCTCCGGCCACCTTGGGAATGTAATAGGTTTTAAGAGAAAAGTCACTTAGACTGTTTATAAAATTATTCACCCAGCTCAGCAGTTCTTTGGGCGACTTATGACTGCCGGCAATTCTCAGGCAATAGTCTAGCCCGGCGACAGCGCTGCCCAGAAGATCCTCAAACACATCTTGGTCTCTGGTGGTAAGCAGGCTGTGCGCATCCTCTCCCTGGGGGAAATTGAGCACCCGGCATCCTATCCCGGCTCCAATCAACATCTCGGCACTTCTGAAGGCGGCGTTGCGGCCGGCCTCGTCGCCATCAAAAAGCAGAACCACTTCCCGGCTCAACCCTCCCAGCCTTCTAACCTGGGAACCAGTCAGGGCAGTGCCCAGAACCCCGCAACTGTTGGGAAAGCCGTACTGATGCAGGGCGATTACATCCAGGTAGCCTTCAGTCAAATACACCCTTTTGGTCCGGGTAATGTGCTTTCTGGCCTGAAAAAGGCCGTAAAGGTGGTCTCCTTTGGTATAAACCGGACTCTCGCTGCTGTTCAGATACTTTGGCTCACCTTCATCCAGGGTCCGCCCCCCAAAAGCAACAACCATCCCGGAAAGACTTATTATGGGAAAAATCAGCCTGGATCGAAACCGGTCATAGGTCTGGCCCTTCTGGTTCCGGCTGAGCACTCCGGCCAGAACCCCTTCATCAGCAGTGAATCCATTTTTATCCAGGAATCCGGCCAGATTCTGCCATCCCCCTGGACTCCAGCCCAGACGAAAATCTCTGGTCATTTCCCGGGATATTTTCCTGGAAACCAGGTACTGTCTGGCCCGCTTTCCCTGGTCTGACCATAAACAGTCTACAAAATACCTGCCGGCCAGGGAATTGACTTCCTGGGAAATGCTTACTCTGTCCTTTTCCTTCTTATCTGGGACAGAAGTTGATTTTCTGATTTCAACCCCAGCCTCATGAGCCAGCTGTCTCAAGGCTTCGCTGAAATTCAACCCGTTTATTTCTTTGTAAAAATCAATGAGATCGCCTGAGGCCTGGCATCCAAAACAATAATAAAAACCCTTATCCGGGCTGACGGTAAAAGAAGGCTTTGTCTCCTGGTGGAAAGGGCAGGGCGCGGTCCACCTTTCTCCAGTCTGTCTGAGCTCAACGTACCTGTTGATAATATCCAGCATGGACAGCCTGGATTTAATTTCAGCTATGGTTTCTGAATCAAAACCTGCCATTGCGCTTCCTGCCAAGCCCTTCAAACACGGACATCAGAATCAATTACTAAGTCCATGGACTGTTTTGTCCAGCCCGGCCAAGAAAATAAGTGATGCTCAAGGTCCTGTCCTGATTGTATATTATTTCAATTCGACCTCAGTCATACCTTCCCCTCCACAGTCCTGGGAAGCGAACCTGAAGGCGGCCACTGCAGGATTATCCTTGAGGTGTTCATGCACTGCGGTCCTTAAAACACCTGTACCCTTGCCATGAATAACTTCCAGTTTCTTTCTCCCGGCAAGAAGGGACTGATCAAGATATCTGTCAAGCTCAAGAAGTGCTTCCCGGGCGTGCATTCCACGGAGATCAAGACTCAGGGGCATGCTCTGGGCTGCTCCGGCAAGGGAGTGCCTGCCATGAGCTTGCACAGAATCATCCGGACTGTGTTCCAGCACCTGAGGGTCAACCCACAGAGAGATTCCTCCCAGATCAATTTTTACCTGGCCCTTGCGGTCATCCTTTTCCTGAATGACTCCCTGTTTGTTCCAGGGTCTGTAGACATACCTTTCACCGGGAACTATTTTTTCCCAGCTCAGGATTTCTCTCTCAGGGGACGATGATTCATCCTGGGCAGGATAAAGACGGCCTTTAAGCTCAGCCAGTTCTTTTAAGGCCTTTTTCCGGCCCATCTTCTGGCTCTGCCAGTCACTGAGCACCTGCCTGGCAGCGCTTCTGATTTCTTCCAGAAGAATATCTTTTTGACGCTGAAGATCTATTTTTTGCCTTTCAAACTTGTCCTTAAGAACAGTTTCAGTTTTTCTTATTCTTTCCAGTTCCTGCTCTTTTTGAAGAGCAAGGCGGTTCAGTTTACCAAAAATAGCGTCTTTTTCCTGCCCGTCAAGGAGAAGATACTTTTCCGCCCTGGAAATGATCTCCGCAGGCAAACCCTGTTCCCTGGCCATGCCAAGAGCCAGACTGGAACCCACCTGGTCATATGCCAGGCGATACAGAGGCTTTCCCGTATCCGCGTCAAATAATACAGACGCAGCCCGGACTTGGTCTCTGGACAGGGCATAAGCCTTGAGTGCCGGAAAATGGGTGGCAGTTCCCACCCAGGCCTTTTTTTCCAGAAGCCCGTCAATTACTGCCTGGGCCAGAGCCGCCCCCTGGCTGGGATCAGTACCCACCCCGAACTCGTCCAGGATGACCAGAGATTTTCCATCAAGCATGGGCCAGAATCTGCTGAAATGATGGATCTGGGCTGTAAAGGTGCTCAGGCTGTCCTCAACGCTTTGCTCTGAAACCATGGAGACAAAGATTTTGTCCCACAAGGGGATTGTGCTGCCTTGATCCGCGGGAACAGGCAGAGCGCTCAGAGCCATAAGCGCTGTCAGCCCGAGGGTTTTCAGGCATACTGTCTTCCCCCCGGCGTTGCCCCCGGAAACAACAAGCACCCGCTGCCCCGGCTCAAGCTCTATATCTATGGGGGTTACCGCAAAACCCCCCAGGACCAGCAGGGGATGTCTGACATTTTTGAGCTTAAGGCGGCCGGTTTCAGAGATATTCATGGGAACAGCCCCGATTTTCTCTCCCAGCTTTGCCTTGGCCAGAAGACAATCCATCCTGACCAGCCACCTGAAAAGTGTCTTCAGGTCTTCAAGCGCGGCCCGGCACAGGTCGGTAAGATACCTGAGAACAGCGCGCAGTTCTTCTCTTTCCTGTCTTTTCAGCTTCTGCAGCTTGTTGTTCAGTTCGGTCAGGAAAAATGGTTCAAAATAGCAGGTTTCTCCTGTCTGGGAATAATCATGGATTATCCCCTTGAGCCTGCCCCTGAAGTTGGCCTTTAGAGCCATGACATACCTGTCTGAGGAAATGGTCAGGTAATCATCCTGAAGATAGTGGGAAATATCTGAAAGAGTTAGAGATTCATTAATCTTTCTGGAGCATTGATTCCTGATGGACCTTATTTCATTTCTGACTGCATAGAGTTCGGGAGAGCTATCGTCTTTGATTTCACCGGCAGGTCCGAAACACCTTCCGAGTCCGGAAATCAGTCCCTGAGGCCATGAAAGTTCATCGGTCATGGCCTTGAGCAGCTTGAATTCTTCAGCATCAGCACCCTTGAATGAAGCAAAAAAACCTTGGGCCTCTCTTAAAACAGCTGAGATGTCCCAGCATTCCTCGATATCCAGAAGTGAGTCCGGGTGGGAAAACTTATTAATGCAGGGGTTGATATCCGGAAAAGCATTCAGGCTGGGCCGGCGGTCCTGATGAAAGGAAATTATCTCCCGCAGAAGGCCAAGTTCATATTCCAGCTGGGCACAATGGTGAAAAAAAGAGGTATCAAGGCAGGCCTGTTTTCCAGGGCTGGAAACAGCCTCCTGGCTGAGACGCTGAAGGACTTTGGGAAACTCCAGCATGTTGATTGTTCTAGATTCCATGGCAGGCAGTCAGTCCAGGTCCTGAACAGGGCTGGCGGCACCCTGACCAAAGCGGCTGCGCTCAGACAGTGAAAACCAGGTCCTGGATAAAATGGTCAAAATGGGAAAATGGGTCAGGATGAAAGAATGTCCCGGACAACAGCGCTTAGTTCCCGACCGTCGGTTCGGCCGGGATACCTCTGGGCAATGGTCTTCATGACCATCCCCATGCCTTTGGAATCGCTGATACCAAGTTCAGTTATAATCTCTGCGGCGATGCGCTTCATTTCCTCGGGCATAAGAGGCGGCGGCAGGTAGGTTTTTAAAATTGACAGCTCGTTCTGCTCCTTGAGGCTGAGATCATCTCGGCCGGCCTGGGTGAACTGGCGGATTGACTCCTGTCTCTGCTTAACTTCCCTGACCAGAACTTCCAGGGCCTGGGCATCGTCAAGACTGCTCTTGAGTTCAACCTGCCTGTTCTTAAGGGCTGCCTTGATCATTCGCAAGACAGCCACTTTGTCGCTTTCTTTGTTTTTGTAAGCAAGGATAAAGTCTTTTTCAATTCGCTCGGTAAGCAGCATAATTACATCATTTGCATTTTGCGCATTTTCTTGATTAATCTCTTTCTGGCTGCGGCTTCTTTTTTCTTTTTCTGAATACTGGGCTTTTCATAATGCTGCCTCTTCTTCAGTTCGGAAAGGATTCCCGCTTTTTCAACCTGTTTTTTAAACTTGCGCAACGCGTAATCAAAATTATCATTCTCTCCAAGAGTTACTCCCGGCACTAAGACTCACCTCCTTACGCCATGGTCCGCATCAAATGTACGGACCTGCAAATATTCCCTGTAGACCTTCAGATTTTGAGATGCCATCAGGATTACAAACAAAAGATATAATAATAAGCTTAAGGCTAATACTTTGCAAGAAAAAAGAGGGCGTTCGCCCTCTTTTTTCTGCAGCCTGCTTGAAAAAAAGTATCTGTTTAACGTTTTGCATGTGGCACGGGGACTGGCTCTTCCGGGACCCACTTGTCCCAAAAAATGAGATATTTTAAGCCCAAAATGATGCTCAAGTGGGTCCCGGAAGAGCCAGTCCCCTGCTTTCCTTAAAAGCGCTAAGCAGATACGAAAAAAAAAGATTAAGGAAAAGTTATTTGACGGCGTCCTTAAGGATTTTTCCAGGCCTGA
>PWNK01000154.1 GCA_003557865.1 Desulfonatronovibrio sp. | reverse complement strand
CCATCTGCTCCACCAGCTCCATAACCTTGAGCATGGGCCTGCTCTGGCCGATGATGCGCGCCCTGTTCTGAAGCCTGCCGATCTTTTCCCTGAGCTCCGTGTTCTCCATGGTCAGCAGGCTGTAGTCATAGGCCTTTTTGACCACGACCTTGAGTTCCTCAATATCAGCGGGCTTGGTCAGATAATCAAATGCCCCGGACTTCATGGCCTCAACAGCCGAGCCCACGCTGCCGAAGGCGGTGAGCATGATCACCGGAGGGGCGTTCTTCATTTTCTTAATCCTGTCCATGGTCTTCATCCCGTCCAGAACCGGCATTTTCATGTCCAGGAGAACCACGTCGGCCTGGTTCTTCTGGAGAAAATCAAGGCACTGCCGCCCGTTTTCAGCCTCAAAAACCAGGTATCCCTCGTCCTGCATCACCGCCCTGATCATCTGCCTGTGGCCTGACTCATCATCCACCACCAGGAGCCTGGGCTTAATTTTCATGTTTCTTTTCTCCCCCGGGAACCGGAAATAAAAGGGCGATCCTGGTTCCCCTGCCCGGAGCCGACTCTATGCTTATTTTTCCCTGGTGATCCTTGACAACGCGCTGGACTATGGCCAGCCCAAGCCCGGTTCCCTTTTCCCTGCCTGAAAAAAAGGGCTCCATGGCCCGCTCTCTTACTTCCGGTTCCATGCCGCGGCCGTTGTCAGCAACCGTGATTTCAGTCATATCCCCGGCCGAGCGCGCCCCAAGGACTATCCGCCCCCCTTCTTCAACGGCCCCAGACTGTTGAGTACCAGGTTGATCAGGGCCTGCTTCAAAAGATCCCTGTCCGCCAGAACTTCCGGTATGCCCGGTTCAATGGCCAGGCTGCACTTACCAGCTGCCAGGTCCGACTGAAGAAGGCCGGCCAGTTCATGAAAAAGCTCCTGAAGATTCACCCTGACCGGACTGATGGCTCTTGGACGGGCCAGGTACAACAGGTCGGTGACGACCCTGTTCAGCCGGTCCGACTCCATGACCATGGTTCGGGCATAACCGCGGGCCGGGTCATTGCTGTCGAACTTCTGCAGAAAATACTGGGCAAAGCCTCTTAAGGAACTCAGGGGATTCCTGATTTCATGAGCCAGACCGGCGGCGAATCTGCCAAGTGTGGCCAGGTCCCTGGAGTGTTCCAGGTCTTTTTCCAGCTTTTTCATCCTGGTCCTGTCCCTGATGAGTACCAGGGATTCCTTTTCCCGGCTTATGGGCAGAAAAAGGATTTCCAGAAACCTTCCTTGCAGTTCAATCTGGGTCCAGCCGCGGCCCGAAGTGATATCCAGCCCGCGGGGCATGATCCTTGAGAGCCTGCGGCCCACAATCTCCGGACCGGCTCCAAGAATTTCCCTGGCAGCCGGATTGGCGGCGCTGACAACCTGGTCCTGGTCCACGCTCAGCAGTCCGTCGGGCATATTGTCCAGCAGCCTTGAATGAAAGGTCCTCAGCTGGCTGAGCTGCTGTCTTTCATCCTTTTTGCGAAAAATAGCCAGAAGAAGAAACCAGAACAGGAGGATGGCCCCCAGGGTAAAAACGGTCTGATAGATTATGGTCTGCCGGAACCCTGAGTAGACCTCCAGATGACGGGCCATGTCCAGGGCGATGAAGATTGCTCCCTGCCCTTGCAGGCCGGCTTCAGTATCGGCAAAAGCCCGTCTGGAGCGGCTCATCATCTCCGCGCGCCTGGCCGGGATGCCCATGATGAACACCTGCCTGTCCATGAACAAGTCTGTTCCTTTCCATATTCCCTGTTCCGCCATGGCAGTCATTTCCGGGGTAGGTTCAAACTCCCCGGACGCTTCAGGATGTCCGGAAATGAACAGCCTGCCCCTGGCCCCGGAGATGTCCACAAAAACCACGTCCCCCGCGGCAATGAGTTCTTCAAGAAGATCCCGGGCCATATCCGTAAACTCACCCTCCTCGGCCCACCTGCCCGGACCCATGCCCCGCAGGGCTCCCCGGTAAAGATTGGCCTCCACGCTCCTGATTATCGCCCTGCCGGTGATCTCCAGCTGGTCCATGACATGTTCCTGCTGCTGCCTGAGGTTCTGCCAGGTAAGGACAATAAGGCCCAGCCCGAGGATAAACACACCCAGGACCAGGAAAAGGGCTATCCCGGTGTATTTTCTATTTAAGCCGATATGCAATCATTGTCTCCCAAAAGTGAATGCCAGCGGATATGCGCGGCTTGAAGAAAAGGTCCGCCAACTGACCAAATGTGCCCCTAATCACGGCCTGTCGCCACCTGGATCAAAAAGGACCTTATGGCATGGTTATCAGGAGGGCGGTCAAGTATAAAATCTATTTCCTCAGTAAAATCAACATCATCAAAATAGCAAAGCTGTTCCCTGAACAACCTTTCATTAAAAGCTCCCTGAAATACTTTCCTGGCCATGGCCGTGACCATGCTCAACGAATAGTAATTCTGAAAGATCATAAACAAATCAACATAATCCTTCCACCTGGCTCTTCGTCCCAGGGCATAGGCTTTCATTGCGGCGATGCTCAGAAGGTCGGGCATGGTTATGATGTCATCAAGCCACAGATCATGACGGATGGGATACGGATAAAATATAAAAGAAAGCTTCACTGAATCGACAACAAGGGTAAATTCATCAGCGCTTCGAGCCAGGACATCATCAACACGGACTTTCTGCCTTGCCAGAGAATTCATGAGTAGGTCAGGATCAATCTCTTGTTTTGAAAACAGATCAAAATCCAGGGATCTTCTATGACCGATCTGAAGTGCCGCGGCTGTTCCCCCGGCAAGGTAAAACCGAAGGGAAAAACCGCTGATGGTCCCCAGAAGTCTCTGCTGCCTGCTGTTAAGTACCTGGAGGTTCATGACGTTGAAAATATAGGTTCCAGAAATTAATTGTTTTTTTTGACAGATTGCACCTTGGTTTTTCTGAAATTCTGTAGAATATTTCAGCGACCCTCTTCTCCCCCAGGCACTCTTTCAACGCTGCAAAATCCTGCATGTCTCCGAAACCAAGCACAGCTTCCACCACCGCCCTGTCACTGAGTCCGGACTTGTTTCCCACTCCCCAGAAAAGCCATGGTTTGTTCAGAACAATTTTACGGTAACTGTCCTCATTCATTACACTGTCCTTTGGGCATCAGGGTTTTTCCCCGAAAACTGATTTATCTGACTTGTAAATGCTTGCTAATACCAGTATTGTCAAGGGCTTCGGCATTTTGTCCCTACAGAATTATGAATTCATTTTGCTCGTGAAAGGATATCATTTCCCACGCACGATAGCGCTTTTGCATAATAATCATAAACTTGAACAAAATCAAAGAGTTTGGACATGACCTTGACATGCTCAGTTCATTGAACTTAGTTCAGAATCAAGAGTTCTCAATTCATGCCGGTTCCGGACTCCCTTTGGGCATCGAGTCTCTTATCTCATGAAAAACTCCGGATTCCGGTATGGGCCTTAATGGACAAAGATAAAAGACATGCAAATATGTTACAGATGGTCATAAGAACTTTTGACTGTCAGGAAACAAGGGGTTATCTTAAAAAAAAGTCATAAGTTTGCAGTCAACATTTTGTGTCTATCTTTTTCAAAGTAAACTCATATTCAGGAGACAGTTGCGTGAAAGTAGTTAATATACATGAAGCAAAAAACAGGTTTTCCGAGCTTCTTGCTGAAATCGAACAAAGCGGCAGCAAAATTCGTATCTGCCGCAACGGAAAACCTGTGGCGGACCTTGTGTCCTGCAAACCTTGCAACCGCTTGATTCCTCATTCTGTCATGAGCCGGATAAACATAAAATATGACCCCACCGAACCTCTTTCTGAAACAGAATGGCCGGATAATTAGCCATGATCCTGGATACATGTGCGCTTCTCTGGATTGCTGAAGGCGGAGGGCCTTTGTCAGCCGGGACCACCACCCTGATTAATCTTGCTCCAGTTGTTTATGTTTCAGCCATTACCGGATTCGAACTTGGGATAAAATATCAAAAAGGCAAGCTTGAACTGCCCTGCTCACCTAAAGAATGGCTCTCTGCGGTTCTTGAACATCATGACCTGCAAGTGCTGCCTCTTGATATGTACACCTGCACTCTATCTGCAGAACTCCCAGCAATCCACTCTGATCCTTGTGACCGGATGATTATAGCTGCGGCAATAATTAATAAACTGCCAATAGTCACACATGATGCCATATTCAAAAAATATGGTATTGAGGTTTTGGAATAAGTGTTTGGCCACAAGAGCAAGAAACAGGGTAATAGAATTTAAGACCGAAATTACTCAAAGGAGTAACAAAATAATGAAAAAAATAGTCCTGGCCCTTACGGGAGCCAGCGGTATGCCCTATGGTCTTGAACTTGTCCGGCAGTTCAAAAGCCACGGCTTCGAGCTGCACCTGGTGGTCTCAGATGCAGCCCAAACAGTGCTCTCCCTGGAAACGCCTGATTTTGAGTCGGTAACCAGCATGGCTGATTACATCTACAACCAGAAGCAGTTGGGGGCCCCCATTTCAAGCGGATCATTCATCCATTCAGGGATGGTTGTCTGTCCCTGTTCCATGGCCAGTCTCTCAGCCATTGCCAGCGGCCTGGGCAGCAACCTGATTCACAGGGCGGCCGATGTCACCCTGAAGGAAAAAAGGCCCCTGGTCCTGGTGCCCAGGGAGATGCCCTATAACAGGACCCATCTTAAAAACATGCTCAGGGCTCATGACAGCGGCGCGGTGATTCTTCCCCCCTGCCCCGGCTTTTATCATTCCCCGGACAGCATCCATGACCTGGTCAAACACGTGGCAGGCAAAATACTAGACTCCCTGGGCATTGAAAACAGCCTGTTCAACAGGTGGGAAGGGATAGTTTAGCGTTTTACCCTTAAGAGATTGAACCCAGCCCCAACAAACAAACCCCTCAAGGAGAAAAACATGTCTAATCAGATCATCTGGCACGGCCATGCCAACTTTGAGCTTGTCACCCCAAACCTGAACATCCTTATTGATCCATGGTTTGAGGGCAACCCTTCAGCCACACAGGGCTCTGACGCGGTCAGCAAGGCAGACCTGGTCCTGGTGACCCATGACCACGCCGATCATCTGGGCCAGGCTGTGGAAATCTGCAAAAAAACCGGGGCCACCCTTGGAGCCATTGTCGAGGTGGCTTCAAAATGCCGCTCCATGGGGGTGGATACCGAAAGGATCCTTAACGGGGTGGGCTTTAATATCGGTGGAACTGTGGAGTTCAAAGGGGTAAAAATAACCATGACCCAGGCTGATCACTCCTCTGACCGGGGCTCATGCGTGGGATTCATCGTCACCCTGGAAGACGGCTATTGTGTCTATCACGCCGGAGACACCGGAATTTTCGCCACCATGCAGCTCTGGGGAGAACTGTATGCCATTGATCTGGCCATTGTGCCCATTGGCGGAGTTTTCACCATGGATCCCAGACAGGCCGCCGTGGCCTGCCGGCTGCTTCAATGCAGGAAGGTCACGCCCATGCACTGGGGGTCATTTCCGGTTCTTGAACAGAACACGGACCGATTCCGGGATGAACTCAAGGCCCATTCCCCGGATACCGAACTGGTGGCAATGAAGCCGGGAGAGACTGTCAGGCTATGATTGCCTGCTGCTGATCTGCTCTCAGGAAAAACAGACCTCGACTATGATGGGGCCGTCCTTTGTTTCAAAGGGAATGGCCAGAATGGCTGAAGACGACACATGCCTTATGGAATGCTCTTTTCCCGAGACCACAGTGGGGATGGCTCCATCATAGGTCATGCCGATTTCAGCCAGCCCTTTTCTGGCCTGGCCGCAGATCATGTTGGTCAGCTCACCCACGGCATCCGCCACATCGTCGTTCACGCTGGAAAAGGTTTCCCCGAGCATGGTGTTGATCACCCCCAGAGCTGATTTCTCGGTAAAAGTCAGGGACATTGTCCCCCTGCTTTGACCGGAAGCGCTGGAAAAACCGATAACTCCTGATATATCCCCCCTGGCTGTGTTGTCTTTTTTGACGTAAGCCTTTCCGGGACTGACCTCAGTCATGGCCATGGTTTCCAGAACGTTGACTACTGAATGGGAAAACTTGCTGATTATCTGATCAACCTTTTTGGCCATCTCATTTTGTTCCTGGTAAGAGTTAAGAAAGCTCCGCCTCTGACGTCTGAGAAAACAACCCGGCAACAAAAATTCATAAAAACAAGTTGCTCTTAAGTCAAATATTAATCACCGCGGGCTGATCATTTAGTTTCTTGACCTTGGATGACCATTAAAATATTATCATTCTCCGGTACTGAACATCAATTTATTATCTTAACTTTTTTCAGGAGGCTGAAGGATTATGAGGAAACTGACATTTCTGGTGCTTGCCCTGCTCTTGTTCGCCAAGCCCGCCCTGTCCAAGGAAATCGTGTTCGCCGTGGATGCCACCTGGCCGCCCATGGAGATGATCGATGAAAACAGACAGATTGTGGGCTACTCCATTGACTATATGACTGCCGCGGGAAAAGAGGCAGGATTTACTCCAATTTTCAGAAATACCGCCTGGGACGGCATATTTGCCGGACTTGCCGCGGGCAATTATGACGCCATCTGCTCCTCGGTAAGCATTACTGAAGAACGCAGACAGGCCATGGACTTCAGTATCCCCTATCACGAGGTCAAGCAGGGTCTTGTGGTCCCCAGGGACAGCAACGCCAAAAGCCTGGAGGATCTCCAGGGGAAAACCGTGGGCGCCCAGATCGGGACCACCGGTTATTTCGCCATTCAAAGGGTTTCAGGGGTCAATGCCCGTTCCTACGATGAAATCGGGCTGGCCATGCAGGACCTGTATAACGGCAGGATCCAGGGAGTTGTCTGCGACGATCCGGTGGCCGCGCAGTACGCCCTGAACGAACCCAGGTTTTCGGAAAGGCTGCACCTGGTGGCGATTATTGAATCTGACGAGCCCGAATACTACGGTATTGCCGTGAACAAGGGCAATCAGGAAACCCTGGACCTGATCAACGCGGGCATCCAGGCAGTCAAGGACAAGGGCATCGAAGACGAACTGAAAAAGAAGTGGTTCGGACTATAATAGCCCCAAGGTAAACAGCTCTCATCAGTCCCGCCCGGAGCTGCCCGGCCATCAGCGCCTCAGCTCCGGGCCCTCAATCCCGGGACGGACTCTCCCCTGACTCCGGGATGTTTTGCATTTACTTTACAGGGCCGGAAAATTCCCTCGACCCTGACCCTTTCTGGAAAAACTGTTTCCGGCACGCGGTATTCCTTAAAAAACGCAGTACGACCACAACAGACCTGACAAAGAAGCACTTGGCACATAATCAGACACAGCTACCCCTAAAT
>PWNK01000079.1 GCA_003557865.1 Desulfonatronovibrio sp. | reverse complement strand
CTGGGCCATGCTCCCGGTATACATCCAGGGCTTCTTCACCGCTGGACGCGCTGTACACAGTGTAGCCAAAATCTTCCAGGACCTCTTTATTCAGCTCCCGGATTTCAGGCTCATCGTCCACCACTAATATGGTTTCATTACCGCCCTTGGGCACTCGTTCCGCTCTTGATCTGACTGGAGCAGCCTTCAAATCCACAGCAGCGGGGAAGAAAACATTGAAAGCAGTGCCTTGCCCTGGCTTGCTGGAGCATTGAATAAAGCCGCCGTGAGCCTTGACAATCCCGTAGACCGAGGCCATGCCCAGACCCGTCCCCTTGCCCGTCTTTTTGGTGGTAAAGAATGGATCGAAAATTTGCTCAATTGTTGCCTCATCCATTCCATGCCCTGTGTCCGAAACTGTCAGCATCACATGTGGTCCAACAGTCGCACTGGGGTGGATTCTGATTTCATCCTCTGTCAGTTCCATGTTCCGGGTTTCAATGGTCAGTGTTCCGCCCTCGGGCATGGCGTCCACAGCATTGCTGGTCAGGTTGAGAATGAGCTGTTCGATTTGCACCGGATCACCGGATATGGGAAGTAAACATGGATCAAGATCTAGTTCCAGAGTGACCATCCTGGGAATAGTTCTTTCTAACATTCGGAACGTCTCTCGCACTTCTTGGTTCAGTTCAAGCCTTTTCCGACTGGGTTTGGTCTTGCGACTGAAAAGCATGAGCTGTTGAACCAGCTTTGCTGCACGGTCCATGGACCGGTTCACGATTTGTAAACGCCTGGCGCTCTGGGGATCAACAAATTCGTTCCTGGCAAGCAGTTCGATATTGCCCCGCATGGCCTGGAGCAGATTATTAAAATCATGAGCCACGCCCCCGGCAAGTATGCCGATGGATTTCATTTTCTGGGCCTGGACCAGCTGTTTTCTGAAATTTTTCTGTTCCTGATCAAACCGCTTTTTATCCGTTATATCGCGTTGCACTCCGAAGTGACCGAGGATTCTCCCTTCATGGTCAAAAAGGCAGATGTAGTTGGCATCGATCCAGAGCTGACGTCCATCCAGGCGTCTCTGGTCAGTTTCCATATGCCAGCGCCCCTTATCAAACAGCCCTTTCCAGATATTGCGTCCCTGTGGCAAGTCATGCTTGAAAAGATCCTTGGGGGTCAGTCCTAAAAATTGATCTTCTCTTGCTCCATACTGCTTGAGCATGGCCTGATTGACCTTGGTTACACGCTGATGGGCGAAAACATAATCGAGGACTCTGTCTTTATTTGCAAATTCATCCCAAACCACAGGCTCATCAAGCATCATAAAGAAAAAGCCGTCCAGGGACTGTGAGAAAAACATCTCCAACTGCTGCTGCTTTTCCAATAGTTTTTTTGTCTGCTCCTCTACCTTTCGGTTCAGCAATTCATTGCGTTCTTCCAGTTCTTTCAGTGGATAGGACTCATCCCCTTCATGTTCTATTGTTGGAAAAGAAACATGCAGTCCAGAGATTTTAACAATTCCAGCATCCTCATGAAGAACCATCATCATGCGGAAATGATTCATTTTAATTATCTGACCCAGAATTATCGTCTCAAAGTCAAGCTCGCAGACAGCAATGGCGTTTCGTGCATCAAGCAGCTTAATATCCTGGTTTCTTATTTTGTATTTAAAGGGGTTTGGCGCTGAAGAAATATCCCTTGCAAATAATCTCATACCGTCTTGGAGATCATGGCAAACTTCATCCAGACCGCTTCCATATCCACAAAGATCATCCGCAAGCATTTCTTTCAATGAAGCCAGATCCCTGTTCGTCAAGTAGACGTCGAGATATCTTTGGAAGGCATTTCTAAATTTTGCAATTTTTACAGGGTCGTATAAATTCATGACATTTTATGTATCTACTTGCAAAGTTATAATATCAAGGCTTACCAATACCCTGGTGGGTATCTGGCTCAAAAGCATGTTCAAAATAGAACTTTTTTCCACGGGCATCAAGAAGTTCATAAGCGATGAAATAAATGATCCTGTTGTCCGTGGACGAATGGACTCAAGAGCAGGGACAGCTTTCTGCCTGAGGTTGATGCCAGACCCTGGTCCGCGGCCATCAAGACCAACTGGTACCAGAAACTGCCGGGTGAACTCTGCCGGACTTATCCTGAGACTTGTTGCGCTTTTCAAGGAACATGGGCCTGTCAGCAGGCTGGAATCATCTGAACGACAACAGCTGCAGCAATGGTGGGCAGGCTGTGTGAAACGTCCAAGGTTAACCTTTCGGTTTTCATGATATCCGACACTTTACCGCCTCTATCCTGTTTCACGAAGGGCAATCGCTGGCTGTAATCCAGTCAGTCTTGAGACATAAGTCCCCTACAACCACGGAACGCTATCTGCGAAAGCTGGGTCTGGAGAACACAAGGGAAGCTCTGGAAGGAGTCTTGGCAAAAAGAGGGCCGGGTAAGGTTATTCCATTTACCAAAAAAGAAGCTCCAGAAGCTGTTGCTTCAGGAGCTTGAGTACTTCCGCCGGTACTTCCACCGGCATCGGCTATGGCGTACAGGTTGTAACCTGTTAAAATCATTGGCGTCCCCACGGGGATTTGAACCCCGGTTACCGGCGTGAAAGGCCGATGTCCTGGACCTGGCTAGACGATGGGGACGCAGATTAGGAAAATGGCTGGGGGACTAGGATTCGAACCTAGGCTAACGGGGTCAGAGCCCGTCGTCCTGCCGCTAGACGATCCCCCAAATCGGGAAAGTGATTTGTAGATGCTGGGTCTTTCATTGTCAAGATTTTTTTAGCATTTTGGAAAAATTAGCACTGCCGGTGGGGAGACCATCGAGCATCCGTCCATGACCTATGTTCATGGATTTCAGGGCATGAATCCGGCGGACCATGGCCCATCAGGGCAGAGGCGCATCTGAAGAACAGTCAGGATATCCAGTCCTTGACTGCAGCGTGAATTTTTTTGGCTGTTCCGGGACCGAAACCGGGGATCTTGACCAGTTCATCAGTTCCGGCGGCTTTGATCAGGTCCAGGTTGTTAAAATATTTCCACAAGGCCGCCGCCTTTTTGGGCCCGATACCCGGTATGCTTTCCAGTCTGCTTTCCAGTAATTTTTTACCGGATGCTTTTCTCATGCTTCCCAGGACAAAACGGTGGGCTTCATCGCGGATCCTCTGCAAGTATAGCAGTTCAGGACTTGAGGGGTTCAGGGGAAGAGGGTTTTTGCGGCCGGGCACGAACACTTGGTCGCGCTGCCCGGATTTGCTTCTGGAAGGACCCTTGGAGATGGCTGCCAATGGGACAGCTCCTGATAATCCTGATTTTTCCAGGGCCTTGATTACCGTGCCAAGCTGTCCAGGTCCGCCGTCCAGAAGCAGAAGGTCGGGCCAGCTTTGAGCTGACTTTTTTCTGCGTTCAATAAACCGGCGCATGGCCTGATAATCGTCACCTGGACGGACATGATCAAGGTTATAGATCCGGTACATGGATTTTACGGGTTCACCATGTTCAAAGACTACTGAGCCGACCCTGGTATGCTCCCCGGACTGGTGGGAGACGTCCACGCATTCAATACGCACAGGTTCATTGTTCAGCCTGAGAGGTTCGGCCAGGCTGATCTTTGAACTTCTTTCGGCTTTCAAGGCATAATCCAGACAATTGGTTTTGACCATCTGCAGCAGGGATTTCATGTTTTTGCCCCTGGCTTTAATGATTTTAACCTTGCTCCCTCGATACTCAGACAGCAACTGGGAAATGGACTGATCATGGACTGTAACCGGCAGCACTATTTTTTGGGGAATAAATCTGTCCGGTCCGTAGTACTGGCTGAGGATGCTGATGATGGTTTTTTCCATTTCACCGCTTTCTGAAACATCCCGGTCCGGCCAGAAAAAATTCTTGTTGTCCAGGACCTTTCCCTGGCGCACGAAGATTATCCCGGCGCAAAGCCCTCCCTTGGACTGGGCGATGTCAAAGACATCCATATCAATGCCCGCCGGGATGTCTACAGACTGGGTGCTGATGGTTTCCTTTACAGCCCGGATCTGATCCCTGATACCTGCAGCCTTTTCGTATTCAAGTCTCTTTGATGCCTCGGCCATGGAAGCTTTGAGTCTTTGCAGCAGTTCCCTGGATTTTCCGGACAGAAAGAGTTCAACCTGCTCCAGCTGGGCCCTGTATTCCCCGGGGTCAACATCCAGGCAGCAGGGGGCCAGGCATCTCTGGATATGATACTGCAGGCATGGCCTTACCCTGTTTCTGAATTTTTTGTGGCTGCATTTCCTGAGCCGGAAAAGCCTGTTGATAATCTGAAGGGTCTGCCTGGCAAAAACTCCTGAAGTGAACGGTCCGTAATACGTGCCGCCGTCTTTTTTGGCCTTTCTGGTCAGCTCTAAGGCCGGATAGTTCTGCGACCTGTCGACTCTGAACAGGATGTATTGTTTATCATCTCTTAAGACGATATTATATCTTGGACGGTGTTTTTTAATGAGGCTTGACTCAAGCAGCAGAGCTTCTTTTTCACTCAAGGTGGATATGGAATCAATGCGGCTGACCCTGGACATCATCAGCCTTGTTTTTAAAGGAAGGGCAGGGTCCGGCCTGAAGTACGAGCCAATTCTTTTGCGGATATTTTTGGCTTTCCCCACGTAGATGATCCGGTTCTGGTCATCTTTCATGAGATAAACGCCGGGACTATTGGGGTGATTCAGATGATTGAGCTTGTCAGGCATGAAAAAAGGTCAGGCCGTGCAGGATATTGATGAGAATAATACCCGGGAGCAGAATCAGTTGTGTGCTCCCGGGCAGTGATGAAGTATTAAACTGAAGTTTTTTGGGGATCAGCAGGTTATTGCTGATAGCTCCAGGAGGAACCAGTTCCTCTCAGGTAGTCAAAGAGTTGGGAGTCTGTACCCAGAACAAGGGTGGACCCTTCACCAATAAATTTTTCATAGGATTCCAGGGATTTCATGAACCGGTAGAATTCCTCATCAGCTGTATAGCCTTGAAAAATTTGGGGAGAGGCTGCGAGGCTTACATGAAGATCCCCGGATCTCTGTAAATCCATGGCCAGGGCTTGATTGAGCATTCCCCTGAGTTCTCCTTCTGTTACGTGGTCAATTTCTTCATGGCGGGCACTTATGTGGATATCGCCTGAATAAGGGATGTAAACCGTCAAATAACCTGAAATATTTGTCATGCCGATTTCACTGTTGTTAACAGTGACGATGGCTCCGGAAACAGGGTTGTTCTCACTGTCGGTTACCCTGACCACGTCTTCGGCAAAACCTTCAGCGAAGATTCTGGTTGCCCGGGCGTCACCTTCACCAAGGATTCTTTGTCTGTCCGCGTCGGCCTGAGCCCTGATGGCCAATGCTCTTTCTTCGCCTTCAGCCCGGTGTCTGGCAGCGATCCTTTCGCGTTCAGCCCTCATTCTTTCGAAAACGCTTTCTTCAACTTGAGAAGGGACATCAACTCTTTTCATCCTGATATCAATCAGCCCGATGCCGAAATCCTCAACCCTCTGGGCGGACCTGCTGGCGACCCTGTCCATTATGGCTTCGCGTTCTCCGGAGATGACGTTGAGGATCAGCTCACTGCTGACCACGTCCCTGAGTTCGGCGACAATGATGTTCTGAAGCCTTATCACCGCTCCGGATTCATTTCTGACTGTGACGTAGAACTGCAGCGGGTTTTCAATGTACCAGCGTGTCACATGGTCAATATAAAGCCTTTCCATGTCCACAGTAAGGAATTCATCAGCCGGGGCGTCAGAGGTCTGCACCCTCTTATCCAGACGGATGACGTTCTGGATAAATGGCAGCTTGAACTGCAGTCCGGCCTCATCAATTGTCCTTTTGTGCTGACCCAGCTGAAGAACAAGGACGTATTCCCTTTCATCCACTGTAAAAACCGTCTGGGGAATTATAAAAATAGCCGCAATTATCGCTATTACGATAATGGCCTGCTTACTCATCAATGCCTCCTGAAACTATAACCTGAGATAAATAATTATTTAACATATGGAAAAATGAGGTATTAAAACACGTTTGCCGGGATTAGCTGAACTATGCAGATTATAAAAAATATAAAAAATCTGTGCAGTCTGGATGTTGCAGAATCATCTGCCGACAATCTGTTCTCCAAGGTTCACAGAGCCGCCGCCCGGGAGCAGCAGCAGCGTCTCGGCTGCCCCTTTATCAATTATAACCTTGTTCACCCCGGGAAGAATATCCGACATTTTTTCCAGGTACATTCTCTGCCGGGTTACATCCTTGGCCATCTGATATTCACTTAGTATCTGGCTGAATCTGCGGATTTCTCCCTGAGCGGTCAGAATCCTCTGTTCCCTTCCGCCCCTGGCCCTGGGGACAATGTTTTCCCTGTATTCCTCAGATCTGTAAATGAGCCTTTCCTTGTCTTCCATGGCCCGGACCACGTCATGGAATGCATCGCGAACTTCCTGCGGGGCGTCCCCTCGTTCGGTCCGGACATCGGTGACAAAGAGCCCTGATCCGTATTCATCAAGGAGCCGCTGCAGGAGATCCTGAGTACGCATGGCAACCATGGCCAGACCTTCAGCCACAATGGCCGATTCGATGTCCATGGTCCCCACGATGCTTCGCAGCGATGACTCGGCCGCTGTTTTCAGGATCAGGTTGTCCGGCTCTCGAACATTGAACAGGTAGTTGATGGGATCGTCCACCCGGTAATGGACTATGATCTCAAAATGGGCAATGTTCTTGTCTCCGGTCAGCATCAAGGCTTCATTGCGGATTACCCGCTTGGAGTCATTGACCACATTGAATCCGATCTGATGGGTCCTTATCCGCTGAACATCGACCACTGTGACCTTTTCAATCGGCCTGGGCCAGTGCCATTTGAGACCAGCTCCCAGTTCAGTCTGATAATGCATGGCTCCAAAGCGCTGAACCACACCCATATGGCCTGGTTCGACAATGTACAGGCCTGTTAGCAACCAGATAATCAGGGCGACAACCGGAATAATGTATTTTCCGGCTGGCAGCCGGATATTTTTAAGCTGATTGATTTTTTCCTGAAAATTTCCGAAGTCAGGGCCTTGACCGCCCTGTCCCGAGAAGTGCCTCTGCCGCTTTTGCTGTAGTTTTTCCCAGTCCCAGTTCATAATAAAAAGATTACTAGTTCACTCTTGAACAGAGGTCAAGAAAAACAAAAGTGTTTTACAAGCCATGAGGTTTTTAATATGGGATATGGACTAGATGGGATTGCAAATAGTCAGTTCTGCAGTGCCTTGAGTCAGATGTCAGACAGCGGACATCAGTAAACACAACGAATTAGATGACAAATATTTAACCAGAGCATTTTGTTTGTGGCCTTTTGCGGGGAAATCTTTAAACAAATTGGATAATGAACCTGGCCTGGGATCCAGCCAAAAAGGGGAATAATTTATGAAGGAAATAAACAGAGAAATCTTCAGGGCCTATGATATAAGAGGAATCGTTGACCGGGACTTTGACCCTGAATGGGTGGAAACCCTGGGCAGGGCCTGCGGAACCTATTTCAGGGGACTGGGCTTACAAGAGGCAGTGGTCGGCCATGACTGCCGCCACAGTTCACCTGAATACCAGGCACGCATTGTCAGCGGGCTGCAGTCTTCAGGAGTGGATGTGGTCTATTTGAACATGGTGGCTACGCCCCTGTTTTATTTTGCGGTGAAAGCTTTGCAGAAAAAGGCCGGGGTCATGGTTACCGCAAGTCACAATCCTTCAGATTTTAACGGTTTCAAGGTCTGGGCAGGAGACAGCACCATTCACAGTGAGGAGATTCAGAGATTGTTTGAGATTATGGCCAGGGGGGAATTTATTGCTGGCAAAGGCCTGGCCAGCGAGCTTGATATTGAGCATGAGTATCTCTCCTATCTCAGGGATCAGGGTCCCATTAAGGCTCCTGTCAAGGTTGTGGTGGACGGGGGAAACGGGGCTGCCGGTCTGGTCTGTGTTCAGGCCCTCAAGAATGTCGGAGCCCAGGTTATCCCAATATATTGCGAGCCTGACGGCAGTTTTCCAAACCACCATCCGGATCCGACAGTAATGAAAAACAATGCCGATCTGGTGGCAAGAGTAAAAAAAGAAAAGGCAAGCCTGGGCATAGGGCTGGATGGAGACGGCGACCGCATCGGAGTGGTGGATGAAAATGGACAGATGATATACGGGGACCAGCTGCTGGCCATATACGCCCGGGATGTTCTCAAAGAAAACCCAGGGGCAAGCGTAATCGGAGAGGTCAAGTGTTCTCATCTTCTTTTCAACGACATAGAGAAGCACGGAGGGCGGCCCATAATGTGGAAAACCGGCCACTCTCTGATCAAAGCCAAGATGAAGGAGGAGAATTCCCTCCTGGCTGGAGAGATGAGCGGGCATATGTTTTTTGCAGACAGGTATTACGGATTTGATGATGCTGTCTACTCGGCCCAGAGACTGGTGGAAATAGTGGCCAGGAAAAGAGATGTTCCAGTGAGCCGGTATCTTGAAGACTGGCCCAAAACATACAACACCCCTGAACTGCGCATGGACTGTCCGGAAAAGATAAAGTTCGAGGTCGTGAAGAAGGCTCAGGAGTATTTTCGAGCTGAATATGATATTGTTGATGTTGATGGCGTGAGGATCACCTTTAAAGACGGATGGGCATTGCTCAGGGCATCAAACACCCAGCCTGTTCTGGTGCTCAGGTTTGAAGCCGAGTCAGAGCAAAGGCTGAATCAGTTCAGAGAACTCATTGAAAATCCTCTGAAAAATTGGATTGAGGAACTTTCCTGATCGTGCGCAAGGTTTTTTATATCTTTCTGGCCCATATTGTTGTCCTGGGGTCACTGTGGATTTATAATGTGAGCAGGGACAGCCACGAGCCCATGGTTAAGGAAGGATATGAGCAGATACTCTTTCCGGGCTACATAAAGGCAGGTTCATCAGGTCTTGAGATGTTCATCTGCATAGACAGGGAAAGGATTGATGATCTTGCCCAAGGAAGCCCCCTGGGTATGGCCATGTCGGCCAAGGTCCTGGACAATGATATGGTCCAGGATATGAGCGGCAGACAAAAGGGCCGGGTCTGCTACAGCATTTTATTTGATGGTTCCGGATCTGAATGCAGCATTTATGAGCAGCATTGAGTTTCAAACCAACCTATTTTTGAGGTAATTGAACATGATTTTTTCTCCGTCACCCACCAGGGGCAGGAAAAGCTCCACCTTGAGAATTCTGCTCATGCTGGCCCTGTTTGTTGCAGTGGGCTACATGTTCTGGGTCAATTACGAACGTTCCATGGAAACAATTCACACCAGGCATATGGTCAGTGATCAAACCCAGGCCATGGACCCTGAGGTGCAGCAAAAGATAGCCTCTTTTTCCAGAAACCTGCAGCAGAGATTTGGAATTGGGGTTCAGGTCAGGATTTTCAGTGATACCATAGTGATTCCACCCCAGGATTCAAGGACGGTGTTTATTGGTCTCAGCCCCCGGCATAAAGAAGATGTCATTGTTTTTACGCCGATTCTGGAAAGGGCTCTTCCCAGGGAGTACATCGATTACATGCAAAATGAGCACTTTTTCAGTTACTGGGAAGATGGAAACTGGGAGAAAGGTCTGCTGGAAGCCTTGAACCTGCTGGGAGAGGAGATAATGAAGATTGAAAGGGGCGACTAGACCGGAGAACTTCAAGGTGACCATCTATGCGGATGGGGCCTGTCTGAAAAATCCAGGTCCCGGAGGCTACGGGGCGGTTCTCATATACAAGGGCAAGGAAAAGGAAATATCAGAGGGCTTTCCAGCGACAACTAACAACAGGATGGAACTTCTGGGGGTTATTTCCGCTCTTGAGGAACTTAAATATCCATGCAAGGTTGTAGTATTTACTGATTCCCGGTATATCGCCAGTGCCGTCAATCAGGGCTGGCTTGAAAACTGGCAGAGGAACGGATGGAAGAGCTCAGGAGGAAAACAGGTAAAAAACATGGATCTCTGGAAGAGGCTGCTCGTGCTTTTAAATAGACATGAAGTCATTTTCAGATGGGTCAAAGGCCACAGCGGGGACCGCTATAACGAGCGCTGCGACCAGCTGGCCAAAAATGCGGCCAGGGATATTGCGGCTTCATTGAATAAGTGAGGCATTCCCGGACAGCAGCCTGGCTGATGCCCGGGAATGACCGGGACCTAACTTGTTTCCATCCGGAAAGTCTTTCTTTCCGGATGCAGAAACTGTTGGTTTTCTTTCCGGAAACGAGGAGTTTTTTTCTTTTGGCAAGGAAATCAAACAATTATGAAGAGGCGTATCTTAATACGTTGACGAATAATTGTGAAGATTGACGCCGCCAAAAGGAAAAAGAACCGTTTCCGGATGAAAACTAACTTGTCAAGCCCGTCGCCTGCCGGATATACTGATAGTCCAGCGCGGTGTTTACCAGCTGGCTGCCGTGCTGGATCTTAATTGCGTCACGCAGTTTGTGCCTGGAAAGAATGGTATCCATTTGTCTGGCCACGGTATAGGTGTCCTCGCGTACAAGAATGATGGGTATGCCCAGTACTTCAGATCTGGTAAGGATAATATCGTTGGGGTACAGATTGCCGGTCAGAACCAGGCACTGGGTGTTTCCTTCCAGGGCGACCAGATGGACGTCAGACCTGTCTCCGCCCACGATTACTGCCGAGCGCCTGCTTTTCTTAAAGTGAAGCATGAAGTTTTCCACCTGCATGGTTCCGATGACGAAGTTTTCCACGACCTTATCAGCTTTGTCCGGGGCTGAAATAATTCTGCCTCCCAGCCTGGAGGACAAATCAGAGACCTTGATGGCCCCCATCAGAGGGTCCTTGGGGATAACCCCGAGGATCTTGATTTTTTTGCTTTCCAGGAAAGGGATGAGCATTGAGTTCAGCTCCTCATTGAATGCCGGAGGTATGTCATTAAGGATGGCTCCGAGCATGTTTTCGCCCAGCTCGTCTTTGAGCACGGTCAGAAAATCATAGTTCAGTTCCTTGTTGAAGCGATCAATGACCACAGCATTGAGGTTCAGCGCCTTGACCATGCTGACTCCATCAAGTCCGCAATACCTGCCCGAGTACATGCTCCCTGAGCCGGAAACGATGATCACGTCTTTGCCCTTACATAACTGCTGGTAATTCTTTTCAATGATCGGCATGAGATTATCACATTGACCCCTGAAGGCCCTGACTTTGAAATCCTGATCTACCAGAACCGGTGAGACTATTGATGGATCATCAGACAGGCCGAGTACTTCCTGGACAAAAAAAGCGTCCTCGTCACCTGTTTTTCCGTCTTTTTCCCGGGGCAGAACTCCCACCGGCTTCATGTATCCTACCTGATAACCCATTTTCTGAAATTTTTTTCCCATGGACATGGCGACCATGTTTTTGCCTGAATATCCCGCGGTTGAGCCGATGTATATTCCCAGCATAATTGTACCTCCTTGGTGTTTGTGCAATGGATTTAAAAATTCAGGTATATTGTTTGGATGTGTGATCCTTGGACTTTATGAATTATCGCCGCTGACACATGAAACCTGGTTGCCCGGGTCGTAAATTCATGAGTTCCGCCTGCCTGGTGCCTGTTTATCAGGGCCTTGATCCTTTGCTTTCAATTTATAGACGAATGGGTTAAATTATTCGGTAAGAGGATTTGCAGATGCTTTTCAAACCGGTCTTCTTACTCCGGAATATAATTAGTTTTGATCCGGAAAGAAAGACTTTACGGATCAAAACTAATTAACACGCAGGAAGAGTATGCACAATCTGGGAGAGCTGCAGAAAAGGTTTGGTTACTTCTTCGTTAATGATGATCTTCTGGAAATGGCCCTGACCCACAGTTCCTTTGCCAACGAGCATGGACTTGAGCACAATGAAAGATTGGAGTTTCTTGGAGATGCTGTTCTTGAACTGTGCATTTCCAGGATGCTTTTTTTCGGGTTTCCCGAAGCATCTGAAGGACACCTGACAAAGCTCAGGGCCGGCCTGGTTAGTGAGCCCTCTCTGGCCAAAGTGGCCAGATCACTGTCCCTGGGTGATTTCATTTTTCTGGGCAAAGGGGAAGAACATCAGGGGGGAAGGGACAGGGATTCGGTTTTAAGCGATACCCTGGAAGCCCTTCTGGGAGCTGTCTATCTGGATTCCGGTTATGCTTCGGCCCAGCGCTGCATTGAGAAGATATTCAAAGATTTTGTTCCCAAGAGTCTGGAAGCAGTTCCTGCTTTCAAAGACTACAAGAGCAGGCTGCAGGAAGCGACCCAGAGTCTCTTCAAAGCAAGACCGGTTTATACTCTGCTTGACAGTGCCGGACCGGAACATGAAAAGGAATACCTTGTTCAGGTGGAGCTGCCCAATGGAATCAGGATAGAAGCCCGGGACAGCAGCGTGAAAAAGGCTGAACAAAAGGCGGCTGGCAAGGCAATAATGCAGCTTTCAGAAGCTGACTGAACCCCTGGGGCATAGGCGATGCTTTTGCAGCAGTAAACTGTTCAGCATCCGGTTTAATATTTGCTGTCGCGTTGTTTTGAACTGGAAAGCCGGAAATCAAAGGGCAAGGTCATTAGCCTGCATTATATACAATAAACTACAAGCCAAAGAAATCAAGAGTCTGAATGGTTGATGGAAGCCCTAACAGTTTCTGTCAAGATTTGAGTCCCAGGACTATAAAAGGGCCGAAACTTCATGTTTCGGCCCTTTCTTGTCTCTGATCATGCCTTATTCCGACTATCCCTGGATGAGCTGCATGGCCATCCTGGGCAGGGCGTTGGCCTGAGCGAGCATGGCCACTGCTGACTGGGTCAGGATCTGGTTGCGCACAAACTGGGTCATTTCCTGAGCAACATCAACATCGGATATGCGCGATTCAGCGGCCTGGAGATTCTCGGCCTGGATGCTCAGGTTGGTAATGGTGTTTTCCAGCCGGTTCTGCAGCGCTCCAAGGGCGGCTCTCATCTTATCCTTGGAGATGATTGCCAGGTTGATGGCATCCAGGGCCTGTTGGGCGTTGGCCTGGGTTGAGATGTTGTGCCCGGCGGTGATGCCTCCGGAAATGTCCCTGTTGCTGCCAAGTCCCAAAGCGGAGGCCGTGGAATTGCCGATGGCGATGTAGTAGTAATCTTCCTTGGGATCATTGCCTGTGCCGAAGTGGATCTTGAGGGGTCCGGTGGGGTCAAGGCCGGTGCCGTCGTGAACCCCTCCCCAGCTGGCAGGGTTCTGATTGTCACTGGAAACGCTCAGGTTTCCGTTCAGCAGGTAAATTCCATTAAATTTTGTGGCGTTGGCTATCCTGGTGATTTCCGAGGCCATGGCCTGATACTCCGAGTCAATGATCAGGCGCTGATCAGAATTATAGGTTCCGGTGGCAGCCTGTTCCGCCAGTTCTTTCATGCGGATCAGCTTTTCGTCTATAACCTGAAGGGCGCCGTCAGCGGTCTGGACCATGGACACGGCGTCATTGGCGTTCCTGATTCCCTGTCGCATGGAGGCGATGTCCGCCCGCATCAGTTCTCTGATGGCCAGTCCTGCTGCGTCATCTGCAGCTGTACCGACCCGAAGGCCTGAAGACAGGCGGCGGGTGGATGTTCCCAGCCTGCCGTAAGCCTCGGACAGGTTTCGGGATGCATTTAACGCCATTAAATTGGTATTAATGACCAGAGACATAGGATAAACCTCCTGTTGTGTTTTTTAAACACCAAGCAATCAGCATGCCAGTAGGAAAAAAGTCAGTTAAATCATGTTGATATTTTCAAGATGGGCAATACTTGCAACTTGCGGGTCAAAAAAAGGACAAAATTTCCCAGTTCAGCAGCCTGGTGCAGCTCAGGAAGTGACCTGCATTCCGTCCTCTGTTGTCAGAGGTATGGACTGATCCGCGGGCTCAGGCGATGTCTGCAGAAAGCCCTGTTTAATTGCCCAGCCGGTAAGTATTCTGGTCAGAGAGGGGTCCAGTTCAAGGACGGCACTGAGCCTGGCCACCAGAACAGAGCCCTTGAGCGGGGATCTTGCGTGAAAGAGAAGTGTCCTCAGTTTTTCCCAGTCTATGAAGTCAGCCATCCCGGAATATATTACCGGGTGGTCTTTTTTCCGGTATAATGCCTGGCCCAGTTTGCCCAGGCTGACGGTGGAGCTCAGCCAGCAGGACGTGGGGTGCGCTGCGAAAATATGTCCGTAGGGGGTGTGCACGGGGTGACTAATTTCTTCAAGGGCATGTGAATCGGTCAGGGTATGGAGTTGATCCCAGAGCCGGGTATACATTCTGATTATCCTGGTCCAGTCGTATTTCCGGGCATTCATTATTCCGTTGGCCGCGATAGTTTTTCTCAGGAGCGGATCGGCAACCAGCCTGGCAATTGTCCCGGCCAGGGCGTGCAGGTCCACGGCGCATTGCTGGGCCAGCAGAAGATGAGATTCGCTGTCATAGATCAGTGGTGCAAGGTCATCAATGTATTCGGTGCTGTCAGGACCGAGGGTGGGAATGAGAAATCCATCGACCCCGTGGGCTATCAGTTCTCTATAGCCGTTGTAATCAGAAGCTATGACAGGAGTGCCCGCGGCCTGGGCTTCCAGAACGGTCAGGCCGAATGTTTCCTGGGGGTTGTCGGATAGAGAAAGGAATATATCCGCATCCTTAAGCAGTTTCTTCTTAAAGGCGTTATCAGGATTGGGAAATACCGCCAGCTCCAGACCCATGTTTTTCGCAAAAACAGACAGCTTGCCCACGGTGTCGTCTTTTTGATCAAGCCCGCCTGCAAGGATCAGTCTGAGTTCATTTAATTTCAAACCATAAAATCTTGCCAGCTGAAAACTTTTAAGTATAGGCAGGATATCCATTTTTGAATAGCAGGATATCCTGCCCAAACAAAGGATGTTAATTTTGTCTTTTTTAAATGAAGCGGAACTGTTGTCCCCGGACGCAAAGCAGTTCCGGAACTCATAAAAGTCAATGCCCAGGGGGATATGCCTCATTTCCGGAGGTCTGAAATCTTCAGTCAACTGGTAGTTTTTCTTGAGGTGACCGAAGTAGTTTTCCAGCACCTGCATGGCACATTGTGATGAACAGATTATGGTATCTTTAGCTGACCAGCCTGCCCACAGCTGCTTCATAAGATTATGCCCATAGTTGCTGTAGCTCAGGCTGTGGGTGATGCTGGTGACCGGAAAGATGTTCCTGCTGTATTTGTTGCGAAGCCTTGCCAGATGGGCAGGATGGTTGATGCAGTCCGAAAGGTGGAAGGCGTGGTATGGGTTTTTCCGCAGGTAATGGACAAGTTCCATCCTGGATAGATATTTAATCTTGGGATTCCTGGAACCCAGATGCCTGGTTGTGAAGGACCTGCAATAAGAGGCTTGCTTCTCTGATGCAAGAAAAAAATGATATTCATCAAAAGGGTCAAGCTCCAGAAGGGCCTTTAAAAACCCGGAGTTGGCCACTATCCTGCCCAGATAGGGACCCTTTTCAAAAAATGGATCCAGCGTCCCCCAGATTTTTTTAGACATTCAAAATTCCTGTACAGGCGTCTTTCATAATGAACTTTATTGCAGCAGAAAAGGATGTGCCCTTACCACGGGGTATGGGCGGCCTGCAAAGCACCGTTCTATCCAAAGCCGGGTATAAGCAATTGCAGATTCCCCGGATGCAAAACCTGATACAATATCTATTCCATGGCGGTTAAGAGATCCATGGCCCTAATTTTGCTAGGCTTTATTCTAAAAGGAAAAAAAGGAGCCTGGCATGCGTCAAAAAGACACCGATTTCTGGCTGTTAGGTTTGGCTGATGACATTGTCAGTGACATTGAAAATAGTTTGCCCGATGGATGCAGACTGAACATTGTAAACTCATTGAGCGCCATTAACCTCCAGCAGCAGGGGCCTCTGGGAGCCTCGATCCTCTTTTTTACCCCCAAGACATGGAAGATGCTGGATAAAAAGCATTACCGTGAATTGACAGAACAGTACAACGTTCATCAGGTGCTGGTGCTCAGGGAAAGCCGGCAGACTCTGGAGTCGGACATAGAAGAGATGGGATCCTTTCTGGGCATTCTGTATTTTCCGGTATCAGGTAAAGCTCTGGAAAATCTGAAGGTTAAAGCGGTAGAAATTCAGGCTATCTATACCGATCTGCACCTTATGGCCAGAGAAATTGCCTTGGAAAGGGAGCTTCTGGCCAGGAAAAACATGCAGCTAGAATTTTTAAACAGAATATTGACCAGGTCATCTTCTTCCCTGAATGTTGAGGAAATACTGAAGATCGCCGGGCAGGAATTCTGCTCCCTGCTGGGGACCAGCGGCCTGGGGGCGATAATCTGGAAAAAAGAAAATAATCATGGGGTTCAGGCAGAAATATATCTTCCCAGGATTATTGATAAAACCTACAAGCAAAGATGGAAGGAAACCCTGCTGACGGTCTCCAGGCAGTTCAATAAACAGGAGGTTTCCAGCTACAGGGAAATGGAACTGCCCGGCAGGGCCAACATGATGAATTTTTTCCCCAGTCCTTTAAAGCAGGCCATTGTGCCTCTATATTCCAGCAGGTCAATTTTTGGAGCGCTGCTGGCTGTTTCAGAGCAAACACTGAAACTTGGGCGTGACCAGCTGCAGATTATAAACAGTGCCGGAAACCACCTGGCCCTGGCTTTGAAAAATGCCCTTAAATACCGGGAGGTAAGACAACAGGCGGATTATGACGGACTGACCAGCATCTATAATCGTCAACAGTTTGACAAAAGATTGAGGATTGAGCTCAAAAGGCATCAGAGACAGGCCAGCCCTTTGAGCCTGATCATGCTTGACCTGGATTATTTCAAAAACCTCAATGATACCTACGGGCATCTGGCTGGAGATATGGTGCTTAAGAAAGTCGGAGGCCTTCTGCTGGATACGGTCAGGGAAACAGATTTCCCGGCCAGATATGGCGGAGAAGAGTTTGTGGTAATTCTGCCTGAAACCAAAGAAGAACAGGCCTGGCTTCTGGCGGAAAGAATCCGGGGGGCCATCGGCCGTACTGCGTTCTCTTATGAGGGCAACAGATTTAATGTTACCGCAAGCATTGGTGTCGCTTCCATCAAACCCGGTCCTCTGACCCCGGGTGACACGCTGGTCCTTCAGGCTGATCAGGCTCTGTATCTGGCCAAAAACAGCGGAAGAAACATGGTCTGCACTTCGGCTGATCTCTGCCTTGGCCAGGCTGTAATAAACTGATTCTGTTTATTGCTGACAATGCCCCGGGCGGCTGAACTGAATTCATCATTATCTGATGACTTTTTCAGTTAACAGTTTGCAAACCGGGATGAAAAAACGTATAAAACCGGGAAATGATCCCGGTTTTATTTTTTAAGGAGTGAAGTGCATGAAAAAGACTGATATCGCGATTATCGGCCAGGGTCCAGCGGGCTTGTCCGCGGCCATTTATACCGCCAGAGCCGGTCTGAAAACTCTGGTCCTGGGATGTGATCCCAAAGTGGCAGGAAATTATGTTATTGACAATTATTTTGGGTTTCCGGATTCCATAACCGGCAAAGAGCTCATTGAGCTGGGCTGCCGGCATGCCCAGAAATTCGGGGCTGAACTCATTTGCGAAAAAGTGTTGAATGTCCATCAGGCTGATGAAGGCGGCTTTGAAATCAAGACCGACATATCCACGGTTTCAGCCAGGGCAATTATTCTGGCTACAGGGGTCAGCCGGGTCCGCCCGGGAATTAAGAACATCTCCGACTACGAGGGCAGGGGGGTATCATACTGCGTCAGTTGTGACGGTTTTTTTTTCAAAAACAGGAAAGTCCTGGTTCTGGGTGAAGGGATTTTCGCTGCCAACCAGGCCCTGGAATTGAAAAACTATACCCCGCACATATCCATCTGTACCCAGAAGAAAAAAGATAAAATAACTGATGACTACCATAAGCAGCTGGACAGGGACAATATACCTGTTCTTACCGGAAAAGTTGTCGAGCTCAGGGGAGAGAAGTTTGTTGAGCAGGCTGTTTTTGAAGACGGAAACACAAGCGATGTTGATGGTATTTTTGTGGCCATGGGAGAGGCTTCTTCTCTTGATTTTGCCTATACCCTGGGGATAACCACCAGGGGGGTCTTTATTGATGCCGATTATGAACAGCGGACAAATATTTCCGGGGTCTTTGCAGCAGGCGATTGTGTTGGCAGGTTCCTGCAGATAAGCGTTGCCGTGGGGGAAGGAGCCATAGCCGGGCATTCCGCCATTGCCTACCTTAAAGACTCTGCTGCTGAAAAAACTTGACCCGGGTGGTTGAAAATGCCGGATTTCATCTTTGAGTTGACTGAAATTGAAAAGAAGTATCTCAAACATATAGCCATGTTAAGCATCAGGGCCAGGTTTGAGAAAGGGATTGAAGTTCCTGAACCTCCAACTGAAAAAATGAGGGAAAAGCTGGGGGCCTTTGTAACCCTGAAGATCAAGGGCAGACTCAGGGGATGCATAGGGCATATTTCCGGTGACCAGGCCTTGTGGAAGACAATAACCAGGATGGCGGTTCAGGCCGCTTTTCACGATCCCAGGTTTCCCCCTCTGTCCAGGGATGAACTGGATTCGGTGCAGATGGAGATTTCCATTCTCAGCCCGCTGCTGCCCCTTGATGATCCGGAAAAAATCGAGCCCGGGAAACACGGGCTGCTGATCCAAAGAACAGGGGCGAGCGGTCTGCTGCTTCCCCAGGTGGCAGCAGAATGGGGATGGGACCGGAACACATTTTTAAGTCATACCTGCCGCAAAGCAGGCCTTGAGGATTCTTGCTGGAAAGATCCTCAAACGGAATTGTACTGGTTTCAGGCCGCTGTCTTTTAACTTTTCACTCTCAAGTTAAAAAGTTACTGCCGGATCAACAAAAACGTAAACCAGAGCAGCCAGAACAAAGCAGTACACCGCAAAATAGATCAGCCTGCTTTTTTTAAGAAAATCAATAAGCCAGACTATCCCTGCCCAGGAAAAAACAAAACTGAACAGGAATGAGACAGCCAGCGGGACAATCCCAATTTCCGCCCACATTTCCCGGTTGACATCACCGAGCATGAGCACGGATGAGCCCAGGATTATGGGAATGGCCAGGATAAAGGAGTAACTGACAGCCGTGTCCCTGGAAAGACCTCTCCACAAAGCGGTTACCAGGGTGGCCCCTGATCTTGAGATTCCGGGAAGAATGGCGATACTCTGTCCAAGGCCGACTATCAGGGCATCCAGAAAATTCATGTCTTTTCTGGTCCGGTTTCCATAGGTCTTTATTCTCTCAATAATTACCAGAAACAGTCCGGTAACGGCCAGGGCTGAAGCTATGACTGCCGGGGTTTTAATTGAGTCTCCGATGTGGTCCTTGAGCGTGAGGCCGAGAATCCCGGTTATCATTGTGGCTGTTATGACGTACAGGCCGAAATAGAACTGCACCCTTTGAGTTTCATCTCTTCGCAGCGCAAAGGCAAAAAATCCCAAGACAATTTCCAGGAGTTCCTTTCGGAAGTAAAGGCA
The DNA here is from genome assembly GCA_003557865.1 of Desulfonatronovibrio sp. GTDB lineage: Bacteria > Desulfobacterota > Desulfovibrionia > Desulfovibrionales > Desulfonatronovibrionaceae > Desulfonatronovibrio. The sequence goes on along the minus strand of PWNK01000079.1, from coordinate 5,604 downwards.
GACAGCTGTTGCCGAAGCCAGGTGCAGAAATATTTCAAAAGCCAGACCGGGGAAGTGATAACCCAGCACAAGCTCGGTAATAACGATGTGCGCTGTACTGGAAATGGGCAGGAATTCAGTAATGCCCTGAACTATTCCGAAGATAACTGCTTCCAGAATTGACATGTCAGCTTGTTCCTCCTGCGTGTCGAGAACTTTCTAATAATTTTCGGTTACTGTTGATATCTTCCAGATCTGTAAGCTTCATGCGCATTGGCGCCTTGATGCCTTGACAGACCCACGACAGAAAGCTCAAAGAGTCAGGCAAAAATAATTTTATGCTGAGCATGCTTTAAGATTATCTGCAAATGCATGGTGCTGGACTTATGGTAAGCAGTCCAGAAAATGGAATGGACTTAATTGAGCATGAGGGGCTGTTAACTGATAAGACTGATTTCCCGCAGGGTCTGGTGGATGTTCTCCCTTGAAACCGGCTTTGAAAGATAAGCGTCGGCCAGCCCCTGGAAAAAAGCGTCAGTAACATTTTTGGTGTCAGTCATGGCGGTTGTCATGACGGTCTTGACCTCGCGGCCAATGGGGATGTTCATCTTCTTTTCAATTTCTCTGATAGCCTTCAACGCGCTCTGTCCATCCATGACCGGCATCATGATATCCATGCAGATCAGCTTGTAGGGCCTGTCAGCTTGCAGCGACCTGCGAAACATCTCTACAGCTTCCAGTCCGTTTTCAGCACTTTCACACTCAAAATGCTCCGACAGAATTCTAACCAGAATTTTCCTGCTGATCATGTCATCTTCAACCACCAGGCATCTCATTGATTCCTCCAGGGACTTGATTTATTATTCAGACTGGATATCAGAAGGCGCTTTGTAACTATTGACCATAGTTTTTGTTCAGCCCCCATCGATGAATTATTTACACACTTGTATTGAAACAAGCAGGATTAGTCAATTATGCTCACCCGTCACCATTGGAACTGATTTCAGTTATGACCAAGCTGAACACATATTTTTTAAAGGATCTGCTGCCGGTCAGGCCAGCGACTCTTAAGTCCAAAACGCTTATTTCAGGGTATTTTCCAAGAAACTGGACAGATTTCCAGCTGCATGTCTGCCAGTCCTGCAGTTCCAGTCTGGACACGGCCTGGGAGCTGATCCGGCAGAAACAGATGCACCCTGGTGATTCGGTTCTCTGTCTGAAACAGTCCAGAGGCCGGGGCAGGATGGGCCGCACATGGCACTCTGCTCTGGGAGATATCCTGGCGGCCTGGATGATTCCCGGCCCGAGTTCCGGATGGCAGAATACCCTTTTGTCCTTGATTGTCGGGCTGTCTTTGAGGCAGTCCATGCAGAGCATGGGGATTACTTTGAGCATAAAATGGCCCAATGATTTGATACATGACCATCAAAAGGTCTGCGGGATCCTCATTGAAGAGAAATTGTCCTGTCTGACCGCAGGCATTGGAATCAACCTGGCTCCACGCCCGGATTATATCAGGCTGAACGGGCATAGTCCTGTAAAGCAGGGGAGCCTGGGAAATCTGCTTCCCCCAGAGGACCTGGTCAGGATATGGGCAAAGCTTGTCTATCATGCCCATTTCTGGTATGATGACATATTGTGCAATTATTCATTAATTGACTTTGCCCGTGAAATTAATTCTTATCTGTGGATGATTGGACAAAAGGTCATTGCCGAGTCAGACCAGGTGGCGGTAAAAGGTGTTCTGAGAGGGATGGGAGATAATGGAGAATTGCTCATTGAAAATTCCAGTGGACTGGTGAGTATTACAGGTGGAAGTTTGAGAAAATGTGAATAAACACAGGCTTAATAATTTTTCAAAGGAGTTGAAGGTTAAGATGGAAGCCAAGAGTTTTGAACAGGTGGTGGCTGATTTGGAAGGTAAAAGAATCCTTGTGGCCAACCGCGGCATTCCGGCCAGAAGGATTGTCCGGTCAATCAGGGAAATGTTTCGGGCTACCCCCATGATGACTGCCACTGATGTGGATAAAACCGCGCCGTTTACCTCAGGCGCTCAGGAGCTTCTTCTGCTCGGAAAAAACCCCCGGGCCTATTTGGACATAGACAGGATTATTTCCAGGGCAAAGGCCCTGGATGTTCTGGCCATTCATCCCGGATGGGGCTTTGCCTCAGAGGATTTTTCATTTCCAAAGAAATGCCATGAAGCTGGCATAGTCTTCATCGGACCCGACCCTGAAGCCATGGAGACCCTCGGCAATAAAGTTGCCGTGCGCAATCTGGCCAAAAAAATCGGCGTTCCTGTAGTTCCAGGTTCTGAAGGAGCCGTTACTGTGGAAGAAGCTCTGGACCTGGCTTATGAAATGGGATTTCCGGTCATGCTTAAGGCTGAAGGCGGAGGAGGCGGCAGGGGTATCTACGAGGTCTTCAGGGAAGAGCAGCTGGAAAGGGCGTTTGTCAAAGCCTCTGCCCTGGCCCAGGCCTCATTCGGCAATCCCAGGCTTTATGTGGAAAAGCTTTTGACCTCCATCAGACATATTGAGATCCAGGTCATAGCCGACAAACACGGCAATGTTTTCGCCTTTGATGAACGCGACTGCACCCTGCAGCGCAATCATCAGAAGCTGGTGGAGATTACCCCTTCACCCTGGCCGAAAATGACTGAAGAGCTCAGGGAGCGCCTTAAGGAATACGCCAGAAAACTTGTCAAAGCGGTCAAATACCACTCCCTGGCGACAGTGGAGTTTCTTGTGGATGTCCAGGGAAACCCGTATCTGATTGAAGTAAACACCAGGCTCCAGGTTGAACATGGTATCACCGAATGCAGATATGGGGTTGATCTGGTCGAAGAGCAGATAGCGGTTTCTTTCGGTTCAAAACTCAGGTTCAGCGAAAGCAACATGAGGGCTTTCAATCACGCCATGCAGGTCAGGGTAAACTGCGAAGATCCCCAGAAAAATTTTGCTCCCAACGCCGGACTGGTTACCAGATACCAGTCTCCAGGAGGACAGGGGGTGCGGGTGGACTCCTGTATTACCGCTGGCTATACTTTCCCTTCCCAGTACGATTCAGCCGCTTCCCTGCTCATTGTCTACGGAAAAACCTGGGACAAGATACTGGGGACCATGGAAAGAGCCCTTCGCGAGTATATAATCGGGGGGGTCAAGACAACTATTCCTTTCCATCGAAGAATCATATCCAATTCAAAGTTCAGGGAAGGTCATTATGACACCAATTTTGTGGCCAACACCCCTGAACTGATGGTCTACAGGGATCAGGAGCCTGAGTCACTGAGGCTTTCCTGCCTGGTGGCGGAAATTTCGGCCAAAGGATACAATCCTTACGTCAAGCTGGGAGAATACCGCTCTGTTCATGACAAGCGCCTGGGCCGGGTAAAGCCGGTCCTGCCTGGAATTGAGGAGAATATGCATCCCTATCCCCGAGGCGACAGGGATGCCATTCTGGATTTTGTCAGGGATTCTGGATATGTTCATTTTTGCGACACAACCACCAGGGATATCACCCAGTCCAACAGCGGCAACAGGTTCCGCCTGGCTGAAGACAGGCTCATTGGCCCTTACCTGGACAACTGCAGCTTCTTTTCCCTGGAAAACGGAGGCGGGGCGCACTTTCACGTAGCCATGATGGCTAACATGACCTATCCCTTTACTGAAGCCAGAGAATGGAATCAGTTTGCCCCCAAGAGCCTTAAACAGATTCTCATCCGCTCCACCAACGTTCTGGGATACAAGCCTCAGCCCAGAAACATCATGCGGCTGACAGGAGAAATGATCTGCGAAGACTATGATGTCATCAGATGTTTTGACTTTCTAAACCACATCGAAAACATGGTCCCTTTCGCGGAAGTGGCCATGAATTCCAGGAAGAATATATTTGAGCCGGCCATATCCCTTTCCTATGCCAAGGGATTTGATATAGCTCATTACATGGGAGTGGTCCAGGAGATCCTGGAGATGGTCAAAAAAGTCACCGGACTTTCGGGTTCAGCTGCCCAGAAAAAATTCATCATTGGCCTCAAGGACATGGCAGGAGTCTGCCCCCCGGCCATGATCAGGGAGCTGGTGTCAGAAATCAGGGAAGAATACCCTGAACTGGTGGTCCATTATCACCGTCATTACACGGACGGACTATTTGTACCTGCTGTAGCTGAAGCAGCCAGAGCCGGGGCGCATATTGTTGACACGGCCATTGGGGCGGCTGTGAGATGGTACGGGCAGGGGGAGGTCTTGTCCACTGCTGCCTATATTGAAGAACTGGGCATGGAAACAAGGCTGAACAAGGAAATGATCCGCAAATGCGGGTTTGTGCTCAAGCAGATCATGCCCTATTATGACCGCTATACCGCCCCTTATTTTCAGGGCATAGATTATGACGTGGTGGAACACGGCATGCCCGGAGGGGCTACCTCTTCTTCCCAGGAAGGAGCCATGAAGCAGGGCTACATTCATCTTCTGCCCTATATGCTCAGATTTCTGGCAGGAATTCGCAAGATTGTCCGCTATCATGACGTTACCCCCGGGTCTCAGATAACCTGGAACACTTCTTTTCTGGCTATATCCAATGTGTTTAAGGAAAAAGGGGAGAAAGGAGTGCGCAGGCTGCTCAGGGTTCTGGACAAGGTCAACACTACGCCTGAGGAGCAGCTGGACAATGAAACCAGAATTGCCAGGCTGGAGATCTACAGGCACAGCAATGACGCCTTCAGAAACCTTCTCCTGGGCAAGTTCGGACGACTCCCCCTGGGATTTCCTCCGGACTGGGTTTATGAAAGCGCCTTTGGCGAAAAATTCAGGGACGCCATATCCTCCAGGACAGATAGATCACCTTTGGATAATCTGGATGACATTGATGTGGAAAAAGAACGGGAAAACCTTGTATCCCACATCAACCGAGAACCTACCAGGGAGGAGCTGGTCCTGTATCTCAATCATCCAGGTGACGCCCTGGTCAATATTCAGTTTAAATGCCAGTTTGGAGACCCCAATCAGCTTCCCCTGGACGTCTGGTTTGAGGGTCTGCCCTCAGGCGAGGAAATTACATTCGAGGACAGCAACGGCAAGCCGCATAATTTGATGATCCTTGATGTTTCCGCTCCTGACAGTCATGGTATGAGCGTAGTCCGCTATTCCCTTGACTCCGAGTTTCTAACATACCAGGTCAAAGTCAGTGAGGGACACGCCGCCGCAAAAGACTCACTGGAAATGGCCGACCCCGGAAACATTTATCATATTGCCTCTCCCAATAACTGTGACCTCTGGGTGATGCACGTCAAACCGGGAGACAAGGTTAAAAAGGGTGAGGAACTGTTCAACATTTCCATAATGAAACAGGAAAAAGCGGTTACATCGCCTCTTGATGGAGTGGTAAAGAGAGTGCTCAAGTTTGCCGATTATCAGGAAGACAAGATAATGGTCCCGGTGAAGGAAGGTGAACTGCTGGTTGAACTGGGTCCCATTCCCAATACCTGTTCCGGCTGCGGCAACCATATAGTCCTTGAGGAATGCAAGTTCTGCCCGGAATGTGGTCAGAGGACAGATTGATTCCATTATTGCTGAAAAATCGCCATTTTCATCATTGACTATTTATACTTGAAAAAGCTATTAAAAT
>PWNK01000121.1 GCA_003557865.1 Desulfonatronovibrio sp. | reverse complement strand
TGCGCCGGGGTGACGGAATGGAGTGCCGCGTTGGCGAGTTCTCTCGGTCGTCACCCCGGCGCAGGCCGGGGTCCAGGTGTTTTCTTTTGGTTCCATTGCCGGGAACTATTGAGAAGTTACCCATCCGGAAAGTCTTTCTTTCCGGAAGAAAACTCGTTAAAGTCCTGTTATTGTCAGTAACCACAAAAAATTTGTCAAATAACTTGAAACTGCTCACCGCGGTTTTTGTCTAAACCCATTACTAAGAGGCCTGTCTGGGTCTAAGGTTGCGCATTATGCACTGTTTGACCGTCCACAGGGAGTTGGCAACAAAAGAAACCTCAGTCCCAGGCAGGCCAGGGCTATGGTTAATAATTACAATAATTTTTCACTGTCAAGATGGCAGAACTCCTGATTATATATCTTTATATGGTCATTGGCAACATTTCTTTCCTTAATTGACTTTGTACCCGGCGTATTTTAGGAAAAGAGGCTATTTGCAAAAAAAATCCTTTCTGGAGGAGTTCATGTCCAATATGGTGGTTTTCGGAACCCAGTGGGGTGATGAAGGTAAAGGCAAGATCGTGGATATTCTCACTGAGGAAGCGGATATAATTGTCCGCTATCAGGGGGGCAACAATGCCGGGCATACGCTGGTAACTCAAGGCAAGAAATTTATTCTGCATCTTATTCCCTCCGGCATTCTGCATTCCGGAAAGACCTGTCTGATTGGCAACGGGGTGGTTCTTGATCCTGAGGTTTTCTGCGCTGAAATTGATAAACTTGATCAGTCAGGAATAGCCATTACCCCTGAAAAGCTGGCTGTGAGCAAGAAAACCCATCTTATCATGCCTTATCACAAAGAACTGGACCAGGCCAGGGAGGCTGCCAAGTCGGGCCTGGACAGGATCGGGACCACGGGCAGGGGGATTGGCCCCTGCTATGAAGATAAAATGTCCAGGATGGGCATCAGGGCTGGAGATTTGCAGAACATGGAACTGGTTCGGGCAAAGATAGACAAGGCCCTGGTTGAAAAAAATTCCCTCCTGGAAAACCTTTACGGGCGTAAGCCTGTTGACGCGCAGGCGGTATTTGACCATATCCGGGGACTGGCCGCAAGGATCGTCCCCTATCTGGCGGATGTGTCCGCCAGGATCCAGGAAGCAGCCCGGAAGGGGCGAACAGTTCTCTTTGAAGGGGCTCAGGGAGTCCAGCTGGATATTGACCACGGCACATATCCCTTTGTGACCTCCTCCAACACACTCACTGGCAACGCTTCAGCCGGAGCAGGCTATCTTTACAGCATGAAAAAAGTAACCGGGGTGGTCAAGGCCTATACGACCAGGGTGGGACAGGGTCCTTTCCCCACTGAGCAGGATAATGAATTCGGGGATCATATGCAGAAAATGGGAGCTGAATTCGGATCCACCACCGGCCGCAAAAGAAGATGCGGCTGGCTTGACCTGGTCATCCTGCGCGAGGCTGTCCGGCTCTGCGGTCCCACTGAAATCGCCCTGACCAAGCTTGATGTCCTGAGCGGCCTGGATACATTAAAAATCTGCACCGGATACCAGTACCAGGGGCAGGTGGTTGAGTATCCTCCCCAGGAAGAGAATGCCATGGCCAGGGTGTCCCCGGTTTATGAGGATTTTCCGGGATGGTCCCAGGATATCTCCGCTGCGGGTTCGTGGGATGATCTTCCGGACAATGCCAGAAGGTACGTGGGGCTTATTGAGGATTTCCTTGGGATCAAGGTAGCCATCATTTCCGTAGGCCCTGACCGCCATCAGACCATCAGGTTGAGGTGATGCAGCCAGACATGCCGGACAACAGTTTTCTGAAATCCCAGGGCAGAATAGCAGCCCTTTTGGGCAGGCTTGCCGCGGACCCTCCCAGCTGCCTGCTCCTGGAGGGCGGCACTGAGCAGGAAAGACACGACCTGTCTCTTTACTGGGCCATGATTCTCAATTGCCGAGCAGGCAATGGTCCATGCTTTGAGTGCCGACCCTGCGTCCAGGTCAGGGATGAGGTTTTCAGGGATTTATATCTTCTGGGTCCAGGTCAGAAAATTAACATTGACCAGGTCAGGGCCTTGAGGACCATATACACCCAGAAGCCGCATTTTACCTGGAGGGTTGTAGTCATCTCCGAAGCCCATGGTCTCAGAGGACCCACTGCCAACGCCCTGCTCAAATCCCTGGAGGAGCCCTCGCCGGGAAACAGCTTTGTCCTGCTTGCCCCACAAAGGGAGAGTCTTTTGCCCACTCTGGTCTCCAGGAGTTTTATTCTGATTTTGAACCGCAAGACCCGGATCACCTATGATGAAAAGGTGGAGGCAGGCTTTGCGGAACTGGCGGAGTTTTCCCGCACCGGCAGGGGCTGGCTGGACAGAACCTCGGGCAAAGACAGCTTTGATCTGGACCAGGCCAGATGTATAGTTTCCAGGTGCAAGCATGAGCTTATGGGTTCCATGCTCAGAAGAGAACCGGGCAGCCTGTTTTCAGGACTTTCACCCCAGGCGGGATATCAGGTCCTGCGCGTATTGAAAAAAGCAGAATTCTGCCTGGGCCTGAACTACATCAGGGTGGACATGGTTCTGGAATGGCTGGCCATGAGCCTCTGGAAAAGATTGTGCCGCGGTTAAGATCCGGGGATATGTGCAGCAGCATCAGCTGTTGTCGGCGAAAATATTTCAGAACACGGGGGAATTATGTTTACTGAACAAGATATTTATCTGTTCAAGGAAGGAAGACATTTCAGGCTTTATCAGCATCTTGGAGCCCAGGTGCTGACTCATGGCGGAGTCCGCGGAACCTATTTCGGGGTCTGGGCTCCCAATGCCGAGTACGTATCTGTAATCGGAGACTTCAATTACTGGGATCCCGGGACTCATCCCCTGAACTCCAGAAGCGACGGCTCTGGAATCTGGGAAGGTTTTGTATCTCAGGCAATGCCCGGCCAGTGCTACAAGTTTCATGTCCGCTCCAGGTTCAGCGGTTATCAGGCGGATAAGGGTGATCCCTTCGCCTTTTACTGGGAGATTTCTCCCAAAACGGCATCCAGGATCTGGAAAATGGATTATAACTGGAAGGACAGCCAATGGATGGAAAAAAGAGGATCAAAGAATGCACTGAACAAGCCCATGGCCATCTACGAAATGCATCTGGGCTCCTGGAAACGCGATCCTGATGATCCATCCCGCCTGCTCAGCTACAGTGAACTTGCTCAAATGCTGCCGGAGTACCTCACCAGGATGGGTTATACCCACGTGGAATTCCTGCCTGTGGGTGAACACCCCTTTTACGGCTCCTGGGGCTACCAGTGCCTGGGTTTTTTCGCTCCATCCAGCAGATACGGTACCCCCCAGGAATTCATGAACCTGATAGATGTTTTGCATCAGCATGATATCGGGGTTATACTGGACTGGGTCCCTTCACACTTTCCCACTGATGAATTTGGTCCGGGCTATTTTGACGGGACTCACCTTTTTGAGCATATGGACCCGCGCAAAGGTTTCCATCCTGACTGGAAAAGTTTTATTTTCAATTACGGGCGCAACGAGGTGGTCAATTTTCTGATCAGCAGCGCTGTTTTCTGGCTGGATAAGTATCATATCGACGGGCTCAGGCTGGACGCCGTGGCCTCCATGCTCTACCTGGACTACTCCAGGGAGCATGGGCAGTGGATATCCAACGAGTTCGGGGGGAATGAAAACCTGGAGGCCATTAATTTTCTAAAGCTTCTGAACAGCACTGTTTATCAGAACTTTCCGGATGTGCAGACCTTTGCCGAGGAATCAACGTCCTGGCCCATGGTTTCCAGGCCCGCCTATGTTGGCGGTCTGGGTTTCGGCTTCAAGTGGAACATGGGCTGGATGAACGATACCCTGAGCTACATGTCAAAAGATCCTGTCTTTCGCAAATTTCATCATAACCAGCTGACCTTCAGCATCTGGTACGCTTATTCTGAAAACTTTGTCCTCCCTCTTTCTCATGATGAAGTTGTGCACGGCAAGGGGTCCCTTGTGCGGAAAATGCCCGGGGATGACTGGTGCAGGTTTGCCAATCTCCGGCTTCTTCTTGGCTATATGTACGCCCATCCGGGGAAAAAGCTGACCTTTATGGGCACTGAATTCGGTCAATGGTCTGAATGGGATCATGATACCAGCCTGGACTGGCACCTGCTGGAGTACGAGCCGCACAAAAAACTAAGCGCATGGATGGCCAGGCTGAATGAGTTTTACCGCGGACACCCCCAGCTGTTCGAGCTTGATTTCACCATAAATGGTTTTTCATGGATCGACTGCCATAATTCTGATGAGAGCGTTCTTTCCTTTCTGCGTTTTGCTCAAAACAGCCAGCCGTTGCTGGTGGTGGCCAACTTTACCCCTGTTCCCAGGAAGGGATACCGGGTCGGTGTTCCCGGCAACCTGCCCTGGACAGAAACATTAAACAGCGACCACCGGGATTTTGGAGGGTCCAACCTGCTCAATAAGCAAAAAGCCGATCCTCTTCAGCAGCCCGCCCACGGCCATGACCACTCCATTCAGGTTGATCTTCCTCCACTGGGAATAATATTTCTGGAGACGGGCTAGATGGGCAGATGCAGCGGAATACTGATGCACATTTCCTCCCTGCCTTCCAGGTTCGGAGTGGGGGACCTGGGAGAAGAGGCCCGTTCTTTTGTGGACTTCCTGGCCAGGACCGGTCAGAAGGTCTGGCAGATACTGCCCCTGAACCCTACCACCCCTGGAACCGGCAATTCTCCTTATTCAAGCTACAGTGCCTTTGCCGGCAATCCCCTGTTCATAGATCCGGTATCCCTGGTCAATTCCGGCGTCCTTGATCCCGGCGATGTGCAAGAGGTTCCGCACTTTCCCGCCCATAAAACAGAATATGAAAGGGCCTGGGAGTACAAGCAGAGGCTTCTGGATCGGGCCTTCTTCAGGAACATGGACAGGATAGAGTCTGACCCTGGGTTTGTGCTTTTCAGCGAGAAAAACTCCTTCTGGCTGGATGATTTTGCGGTGTTCAGTGCCCTTAAATCCAGACACGGCGGGGCTCCCTGGTACAAATGGCCCATGGAGGCCCGCTTCAAAAGCAGGGAGCAGGTGAGCATCATTAATAACAACCTGGAAGAAATGGTGCTCAAGAAAAAGTACTGGCAGTACCTTTTCTTTTCCCAGTGGGGAGCACTGAAGGCCTATGCCAGCAACCAGAATATCATGATCTTCGGGGACCTGCCCATATACGTCAGCCTCGACAGCTGCGATATCTGGGCCCATCCGGAGCTTTTTCTCCTGGATGAAAACAATATGCCGACCCATGTTGCAGGCGCCCCTCCCGATTACTTCAGCGCCACGGGACAGTTGTGGGGCAATCCGCTTTATGACTGGCAGGCATGCCGGGACGAGGATTTTTTCTGGTGGCGAAAGAGGATTGAACAGAACCTGGTAATGTTTGACCTGCTCAGGTTTGATCATTTTCGAGGTTTTGCCGGATACTGGCAGATTGAAGCAGGCGCCAAAACGGCTGAGAATGGGGAGTGGAAGAAAGGCCCCGGTTCAGAACTGTTTTCCAGGATCACTGACTTTTTTTCTCCGGCCCAGTTTGTGGCTGAAGACCTGGGCCACATCACCCCTGACGTCATAGAGCTTCGGGATAAATTCGGTCTGCCGGGGATGAAGATCCTTCAGTTCGCCTTTGGACCGGACATGCCTGTAAATCCCTATGTTCCTCATAACCATGTTCACAACTGCGTGGTGTATACAGGCACCCACGACAATAATACCATTCTTGGCTGGTTTGAAAACGAACTAGATCAGGGTTCCGTTTCCCGTCTCCAGGATTATCTGGGAAGGGAGGTGCACAGGGAAAACGTCAGCCGTGAACTGATTCGCGCGGCCATGTCTTCCCCGGCCAGATTCTGTGTTGTTCCCATGCAGGATATTTTAGGCCTTGATCATAATTCCAGAATGAACAGACCCTCCACCCCCGGGGGGAACTGGGAGTGGAGGCTGTTGCCTAAACTTGTAAATCAGGATACAGAGAAGTTCCTGACCAGATTTACCCGGATCTATGGCAGGAGGAATCACATTCAAGGAGAATCCAGGTGAATGCCATCAGAGTATTGTTTTTGACCCTTGTATTCGCCCTGAGCATGCTTTTTCTGGTTCAGAACACCCAGGTCCTTGACACCAGGGCCTCTTTGGTCCTTGATTTGTGGTGGGTTAAACTCAGCTCTCCTGAAATTGCATTTTATGTGTTTATTTTTTTATGTCTTATTCTGGGCATTGTTTTCGGGGCGCTCACTTTCCTTCCTGGCAACCGGGACTTGCGTGAAGACCTCAGGCTGCTCAGAGTAAAAATCAAGAGATTGACTCAGGAGGTCATTGATATGCAGAAAAAAGAAGATATCTCCCATGAAAAACCTGAAGCAGCTCAAGACCAGACTTCCCCCAAAGAGGAGGCAGAAAGTGTTCCTGAACCTGAAAAGAGTCAGGAGCCTGAGGCTCCCGAAGATGCTCACCCGGCAGAAAAGCCCCCCAGGATGCCTGAAGAGCCCATAAAGGAGGACCAGGTGGTCAGGGTCGGAGGAGCGGCAGGAAAAGCCGCCCTGGTGGGCATATTTGCCCTGTTTATTCTATTGACCCTGTTTTACTATTATGTTGATCAGCAGCTGAATGACTTCCAGACCAGAATGGACATGGCTGTTGAAAGCAGTAATCTGGCTTCTGAACTTGCCACTACGGCTGAGCGGGATTCAGCAGAGCTCAGAGAGGAGGTTTCCGGGCTGGCCATGTCCCTGCAGCAACAGGAAAAAGAGATAATCGCCCTTAAGCGCCTTCCCCAGGATACCGTGGATTATCTGACTTTGATGTTCATTAACCAGTACGCGGTGAACATGGAACAGCTCATTGAAGAAGCCGAGACTGACGAAGACCGGGAAATGCTCTCCGGGGTCCTTGATTCCCTGAACAGCGCCTTGAAGCACTATATGCAGAAAAACCACTAGCCACAGGCAGACTTCTAGTATTGAAGTTAGACAAAAACTATGATCAATAGATATGAGTCAAGAAGATAATCAAAGGACTTAAACCTGATTTTTAACTCTTTGCGCTGACATCAGTTAAAGCTTCAAATATAAGAATAAAAGGCCGGGACAGGGTTCACCCTGTCCCGGCCTTTTATTCTGTCTTTGTAACTATTCACCATGCTGCGATGTCAGCCTGCATCCTGAATTTGTTTTCTGTTGCTGCAAACTCCCAGCATGAGCCCGTAAGTCAATACCATTAATTTATTCAAGTAGCCCTGAGGTTTTCCTTGTCCATGATTTTGACTAACGGGCTCATGGCTGGTCAAACAAGCAGCAATGGCGAAAACAAATCAGGATGCAGGCTTTATCTGAAAGTAGAGAAATGTGGTGAACAG
>PWNK01000171.1 GCA_003557865.1 Desulfonatronovibrio sp. | reverse complement strand
GTTGGTTTTCTTTCCGGAAACGAGGAGTTTTTTTCTTTTGGCAAGGAAATCAAACAATTATGAGGAGGCGTATCTTAATACGTTGATGAATAATTGTGCAGATTGACGCCGCCAAAAGGAAAAAGAACCGTTTCTGGATGAAAACTAATGAGCAGCACCTGACATACCTCAGGGAAAGGCTGAGCAGAGGTGAAAACATAAGGCGGTTGTGGAAATATTTTATGGATTTTTTTTTAACTATGACGTAAACGGTATGTTTATGCCCGATTTCACCGACTATGACCTGAACAGTTATGTTTATGAGCTTGAACCTGAACTCATTGCCCAGCATCCAAGTCAGGCCCGCTCAGAGTCAAGGCTGCTCATTCTGGACAGGGAACGCGGCGAAACCAAAACCAGCATGTTTGACAACCTGGCCCGTCATCTGAGTCCGGGCTCTCTGCTGGTGGCCAATAACACCAGGGTTCTTCCGGCAAGACTGGAAGGAAGGAAACAGACCGGGGGCAGAGTTGAGTTTTTGCTGCTTACTCCATTGCCCCTGATTGAGCCAAAAAAACACACCAGCGGGAAAAAGGCCGTGGTGGAGTGCCTGCTTAAATCCTCTCGACGCGCCAAGCCAGGAGAACTGATCCACTTTTCCCGAGACTTCAGCTTTAAAGTCCTTGAAAATTTATCCATGGGCAGGACTGCAGGCGAATTCTTCTGGACTGGTGATCTGGCTGAGTTTTTCATTAACAACGGCCGAATGCCTTTACCTCCATACATACAACGACCCGACCAGCAGATGGATCACCAAAGATACCAGACTGTTTACGCATCTGAGCATAAGCTGGGCTCCGTGGCAGCACCCACTGCCGGACTTCATTTCAGCCCCAGGCTAAGAGAAGAACTTAAACAATCAGGTTTTGGATGGGCGGAAGTCACCCTCTACGTCGGTTACGGAACATTCAGTCCGGTCAGGGCCGCTGACATCCGGGAGCACACCATGCATCCGGAATATATTGAAATCACAGCCCAGAGCGCGGAAACAATCAGACAGGCCATGGATTCCGGAAAAAAAATTGTGGCTGTGGGCACAACCACTGCCAGAACTCTTGAGAGTTTCGGCGTTCCCCGGAAAAATACCGCCGGTTACCGGGGCTGGACTGATATTTTCATCTATCCCGGATACAGATTCAAGGTTGTTGATCAATTAATCACAAACTTTCACCTTCCGGGCTCGTCGCTTATAATGATGGTTTCAGCCCTTGCCGGAAGAGAAAACATCCTCAGGGCTTATGAGAGAGCGCGCAAGGAAAAGTTTCGTTTTTACTCTTACGGAGACGCAATGCTCATTAGATAACCAGCCATGGCGGCCAGACTCCAGGCAAGTATTCTCCTGCCCGCCAGACCCCATGGACCAGCCTTTTGGTGAGCTTTTTCAACCTGTTTAACAGATAACCAGCAGAGGTAATTCAATGTCGAGAGTAGTGTTCCGGGAGGAAAGGTGCAAAGGATGTCTTCTCTGCGCCCAGGTCTGCCCCACTGAAATCCTGGTTCAATCGGAAAGATTCAACAAAAAGGGTTATAAGGTGGTCTGCGTAAAAAATGGAGACATGGAAGGATGCAAAGGCTGCGCTTTTTGCGCGGAAATCTGTCCGGATGAGGCAATTATCGTCTACCGGACCAAGAAAAACTCTGAAGACAGCGATAATTTGGAGGAAGCCCATGGCTAGAATATTTATCAAGGGCAATGTGGCCATTGCCCGGGGAGCACTGGATGCCGGGTGCAAATGTTATTTCGGCTATCCAATCACCCCCCAGAACGATATCCCTGAGTTCATGTCCAGGGCAATGCCTGAGGCAGGAGGAGAATTCGTCCAGGCGGAAAGCGAGGTGGCAGCGGCCAATATGCTTCTGGGAGCCGCGGCCTGCGGAATAAGGGCCATGACCTCGTCTTCCAGCCCGGGCATGTCCCTCAAACAGGAGGCCATCTCTTACATGGCGGGAAGCGAACTGCCCGGAGTGATTGTGAATATGAACCGCGGCGGTCCCGGACTTGGGGATATCGGCCCGTCCCAGGGAGATTATTTTCAGGCGGTCAAGGGTGGGGGCCATGGAGACTACCGGACCCTGGTCCTGGCCCCGGGAACCGTCCAGGAGGCTTATGACCTGACTTTTCTGGCCTTTGAGCTGGCCTTTGCCTACCGCAACCCGGTTCTTATCCTGGGAGACGCCATAATCGGCCAGATGCAGGAGCCCATAACACCGAGCAAGCCCCTTGCCGTGGACCCTTTTGAAGGCGGATCATGGCGGCTGGAAGGCGCACGTCAGCGGGAGGCAAGGATACTGAAATCCCTGCATCTCACCGACGGAGCTCTGGCCGGACATAACCTCAAGCTGCAGGAAAAGTATAAACGGGCTGAAAAAGAAGTCCGCTTTGAAGAGTTCATGACCGATGACGCCAGTCTGATTATTGTAGCTTACGGCTCCATCGGACGCATAGTCAAATCCACCATCCGCAAACTGAGGAAGGAAGGCTATAAGGCAGGACTCATCCGGCCTGTCACCCTGTATCCTTTCCCCTCGCAAATACTGAAAAGCCTGGCCGAACAAGGCAAAAAATTTCTGACCATAGAGCACAATATGGGCCAGATGGTGGAAGACGTGCGCCTTTCCATCTGCGGACTGGCCCACAGCGCCTTCCACGGCCAGCTCCCAGGAAATCTGCCCACACCCAATGACTTTGAACAGCCCATAATTAATGCCTTGAGGAGTTGATCACCATGCACGAAATACTCGCGTATAAATCCCCGTCCCTTCTGGCTGACATTCCGAGCCATTACTGCCCTGGATGTCACCACGGAACGATTCACAAACTGGTGGCCCAGTGTCTTCAAGAACTGGAGCTGGGAGATGATACCATCTGCGTAGGCTCCATAGGATGCTCGGTTTTCATTTACAACTACATCCTTCTGGACACGGTGGAAGCCCCCCATGGCAGGGCCCCGGCTGTGGCCACAGGAGTCAAGAGAAGCCGCCCTGATAAATTCGTCTTTACTTATCAGGGAGACGGGGATCTGGCCTCCATCGGCCTGGCCGAGATTATGCACGCCGCCAACCGGGGCGAAAAGATATCCGTGGTCTTCGTCAACAACACGGTTTACGGAATGACCGGGGGACAAATGGCTCCTACAACCATGATCGGACAGAAAACCACCACCTGTCCCGGTGGTCGATGCTCTGATCGGGAAGGACTGCCCATGAAAATGGCGGAAATCATGGCCGGCCTTGGCGGTGTTTCCTATTCTGCCAGGGTTGCGGTCAATAACATCAAAAACTTCAAGAAGGCCAAAAAGACACTGAAGCAGGTTTTTGAAATCCAGAAGTCTGGAAAGGGATTCGGATTTATCGAGTTTCTGGCTTCATGTCCCACCAACTGGAAGATGACTTCCACAGACGCCAATGACAGGCTGAAAAAGGAAATGATACCCTTTTTCCCCCTGGGAGTATTCAAAGACCTGCAAGGAGAATCTAAATGAGTATCTATAATGACGCGATAATTGCCGGATTCGGCGGCCAGGGGGTCATGCTCATTGGAAATCTTCTGGCCTATGCAGCCATGGAAAGCGGGCTTAATGTGACCTACATTCCAGTATACGGACCTGAAATGCGTGGAGGAACGGCCAACTGCACCGTGGTCATCTCCAATGAGGATATTGGCTCACCCATCATTAAAAACCCCCTGAGCCTCATCGCCCTGAACAGGCCCTCCCTGGACAAATTCCAGCCAATGGTCCAGGACGGAGGAGTGGTCATTGTCAATTCATCCCTGGTGGACATGGAACTGGCTGACACTGACCGTCTCAGGATTGTCGGGGTGCCTGCCAATGAAATCGCCGACAGCATAGGCAACACCCGGATGGCCAATATGGTCGCCCTGGGCGCCTATACCCGGGCCACGGGAATAGTCGGCCTGGAAGCTGTCCAGAAAAGCCTGGAGCATGTCATCTCCGCTCACTACAGTCACCTTATTCCCAAAAACGCCGAGGCTCTGGCTGCCGGGGCTCAGACGGTCAACTAGAGATAATATGTATCAGGCTTACGGTGTACTGGGATTTCCCCTGGGACACTCCCTTAGTCCCCTCCTGCACAACCAGGCCTTCCAGATGCTGGCCATGAACCGGAGTTATTTCACATGGGAAATAACAACAGGCGACCTGGACCATTTCATGCGCGCCGTGCGCATTCTGCCCCTGTCCGGGGTCAGCGTGACCATTCCCCACAAAGAAAATGTCATTTCCTTTCTGGACGGCATCAGTCCTGAGGCGAAGGAAATAGGCGCCGTGAACACCATATTCTGGCAGGACGGGCGGCTCATGGGGACTAACACCGACTACCTGGGTTTCATGGCCCCCATCAGGGAATTGGACCTGAGTTCGGCCCTTGTCCTGGGATCAGGCGGGGCCTCCAGATCGGTATTATATGGTCTGAAAAAACTTGGAGTTCAACGGATTACCCTTTGCAGTCGAAGCCCGGAAAAGGCCCGGAACCTGGCTGAGATCTTCGGGGCTGAACATATACCATGGCCGGCCCGGAATAACCACCAGGCCGACATTCTGGTCAATACCACACCGCTGGGAACCTTGGGCGAAAATGAGGACAAAAATCCATGGGACTATGGACACCTGCCCTTCAAGGCAGTCTATGATCTGGTCTATAATCCCCTGCGGACCAGGCTGATCAGGCAGGCCAAAGGCCAGGGAATCATAACTGTTTCCGGCCTGTCAATGTTTGTGCATCAGGCCAGGGAACAGTTCAGGATCTGGACCGGAGAAGTTTTTGATCCTGTCTGGGCCAGAGAAATGCTGGGCCATCACCTCAGTCATGGAGCTTTCTGAGCATCTGACCCAGGATAATCGCCCCTGCCTGAGCCACGTTCAAGGAATCAAAGCCTCCAGGCATGGGGATCTGAACCTTCTGGTGACAGCGTTTGAGAACATTGGGCCTGATCCCCTTTTCCTCCCCTCCCAAAACCAGCACAGCCGGGAAGTTGAACTCTGTCCGGAACACATCATCTCCTTGCTGGAGCACCGCCCCGTAGACCCAGAGTCCTTCATCCCTGGCCCGGTCAAGAGTCCTGGCCATGTTGGTCACCTGGGACATGTTTGCGCGCACAAGAGTCCCGGCTGAAGACTTCATGGCTCCAGTACCGGGGTGGGCGCTCCTGTCTCTTGGAGTTATAATCCCCATTCCCCCCAGACAGACCATGGTCCTGGCCAGAGTGCCCAGATTGCCCGCATCCTGGACCTGGTCCAGGGCCAGAACCACGGGAAAAGGGCTGCTCTTTGCCCGGGAAAAAATGTCTTCAGGGAGAATGTTGCTTACTGCCCTTATTCTGGCCATTACTCCCTGATGGCCTCTGGCCAGGCTGTCCAGCTCCCGGTCTGATACCAGCCTGAACCTGATGCCTGAATTTCTGCAATTCTCCACAATTTGACCCAGTTCACCCCGGACAGGTTTTCTGATCAATACCAGGTCCACCCGCTCCGGGGAAAGATCCAGCAGCTCAAGAACAGGCTTTCTTCCGGGTATATAACTGGATTCCATGAGATTATTCCTTTATCAGCAACATCATCGCCTTAACAGTCTTTCCGGACGGAACTCAGAAAAAAGCCGCCTTTCCGCCGCCTCAAGAGGCAAATTACATGTTGCCAAAGGCTTGAGTTTTTTATAAACATCGCTTGGATAACAGGCCTTTATCCGGCCGGAAATCACATAACTACCTGCATTTTGGATCAAGATCCAGGGTTATTTGCCAAAGCTGATTACCAGGAGAATCATATCATGTCGTTCCGAATTATGCTGATGGTCATTATCTCCTTCATGTTTCTGGCGTGCGCCACCCCTCAGGCCGACAAAAGCGCCCGCATTGATGAAGCCCCGGATAAGAAAGTACAGGTCTCACATGAACCGGTCCTTTCATTTGAAGCTGATCTTGCCCACCAGGAGCTTGAAGCCCCGGACCTGGAACTCACCCCTGAGCGGATCAGGGATCTGGAAAAAGAACAACTCACCGAGACAGAGGAAAAGGTGCTCGAAGCTGAAGTGGGTTTTGATTTTTTCCTTGACGCCCGGGAAACCCAGGCCATGGAAAATTACTTCAAGATGTTCACCCACACTCACAGGCACACCTTTGAAACCTGGCTCAGAAGATCAGAAGAATTTCTGCCGTACATAAAAGAGGTCTTTGAACAAAGAGGGCTTCCCACTGACCTTATCTACCTTCCCTTTGCTGAAAGCGGATTCAATGCCTGGGCCTATTCCCGGGCAGGTGCAGCCGGATTGTGGCAGTTCATGCCGGCCACAGGAAGGCATTACGGTCTCCGCGTGGACTGGTGGATGGATGAACGCAGAAATCCATATCTGTCCACACATAAGGCCGCCGATTACCTTGAAAAACTCTACGGGGACTTTAACGACTGGTATCTGGCCCTGGCCGCGTATAACGCGGGTGAAGGCAGAGTTGCCAGAGCCATGACCAGGAGCGGGCATGACAATTATTTTGACCTGATCAGCGGACCCTATCTGGCCAGGGAGACCAGGAACTACGTGCCCAAGTTTCTGGCCATTTTAAAAATTGTCCACAATCTTGAAGAGCTAGGGTTCGAGCCCATCAACTGGAAGGCAGCCCCGGACCTGAGGGAACTGGAAATCAAGCCGGGCACGGATTTACTAGCCCTTGCCCGGGAATGCAGCATGAGCTGGGACCAGTTCAAAAACCTGAACCCGGCTTTTCGCAGACAGGTTTCGCCTTCCGATTCAAAGGTTACAGCCATGATTCCCGCTCAAAGTTATGAAACTGCCGTGGCCTTTCTGGAAAGTCCCGTCTCAACTCCCTACGCTGGATACCAGAGATACCAGGTCAGAAGCGGGGACTCGTGGTGGAGGATATCCAACAGGTTCGGAGTCCCTGTCAGCGTTCTCAAGGCAGTAAACAACACCAATTCAAACCTGCTGCGCATCGGGCAGCACGTGTTGGTTCCAGCCAGCGGGTCAACCGGGTCCATAGCCTCTGCAACCACCCAGGAGCACGCCCAGAGAAGGGCAACCTATATCGTACAGAGGGGGGATACCCTGTCCGAGATTTCCAGAAAATACAACGTCAACCTGAATACACTCATGGCCTCCAACGGCATCAGCGATCCAAGATCTCTCAGAGCAGGCCAGAGACTGTACATCCCGGGACATATCCAGGCGGCCCAGCAGGACGGGGGAAGGCAGGTAAGTTACCAGGTCAGGAGCGGTGACACTTTGTGGGGAATTGCCAGGCGTTTCGGAGTAAGGGCCAGCGATTTGCAGAGGTGGAACAACATATCCGCGAACCAGATCATCAGGCCCGGTGACCGTCTGCGGGTGTATGTTCAATAATTGAAAAGCTCTGAATCAGCATCTGGCCATTTTTCACGAATAAAGAGATCCAGGAGCTGATTTCTGCCCGGTCACTATCAGCCGGAATAAGGCTTAAAGCCATCTGAACCAGTCTTTCCAGGTACCCTGGTCTTGGTCTCTCTTCTGACGGGACTGATCCTTCTGAAACTTGTAATAGCTTATCCTTGATCTTTCCTGGGCATATTCAGCAATTTCGGGAAGATCCTGGAAGTTTTCCACAACGTACCGGTATCTCTGCCAGGCAGGCCCGTATCTCCCCGCTCTCCAGTAAAAATCAGCCACAAACAGTTCGTATTCCGCCTTTTTAATGCGGGACTGAACCACATAGTATCTGGCGTGCTCGGCGTATTCAGTATCCGGATACGATTCAATAACCCTTTGAAAATACTCCACTGCTTCGTCCATGTGGTTCTGGGGTCTGTCCACGGTTTTAAACTTGCTGAAGTTTGCCAGCCCGGTGCGAAAGAGCACATAAGGCACAAGCTCATGGCGGGGATTCAATTCCAGAAACTCACGGTAAGCATTGACCGCGGCCGTGTAATTGCCGGATTTGAAATAGGCGTCGCCCAGGGCCACTTCAGCCGTGGGAGTGTGCGGACTGAACGGATATTTATCCTTAAGGTCGGAAAAATACCTGATGGCTTGACGGTACCTTTCCTCTTCCATGGCCAGCGTGCCAGCCTGAGCCAGTTCCCAGGGACTGTCCTCCAGGGGCCTGGGCCCGCTTTGAAAATAGGTGCAGCCGGAAAGGCTCAGGGCGAGGACCAGAAAAACAAAAAATCGCAGGACATTCTTCATTAAAAACTCATACCCGGCGGAAACATCCGCCATTTGTAAAGGGTTGTAAAAAGCTGGTGTCAAAAAAAGTGATCATTTGACACTAAAAAGCCTGGCATCTTTTCACCATGGTTTTTGGTTAACCTCAGCCTTAAAGGCTATGGTGAATAGTTACCTCTGAAGATGATTAGCAGTCGACAAGGAGACAGCCATATTATCACTACAGCGACACTTTTTGTTAATTATTGGCCACCGGGGACAGTCCGGCACCCACTTAAGCAGGAAATATTTATAGAAAGCTTGGGAAAAATCAGCTTAAGTGGGTGCCGGACTGTCCCCTTCCAGCTTAAATAAAGTGTCGCTGTAAGGTTATCATTAATTCTGTTCCAGGTAGACATGAGTGTTAAAGGCCGCTGTGGCCCCGTCCCCGACAGCGGAGGAAACCTGGCGGCAGAGCTTTGACCGGATATCACCGGCGGCGAAGACTCCTGGCAGGCTGGTGGCCATTTCCTGGTCTGTGATTATAAAACCGCGGTCATCAGTTTCCATACCCCGTGGATAATCCATACCTGCAGGGTCCAGGCCGACAAAGACAAAAGCCCCGTCAACCTTTAATAATGATTCCCTTCCGGTTTTAACGTTTTTCAGTTTAACGCCGGACAGACTCTCCTGCCCCACAAACTCCTCGGCTACGGTATCGAAGACAATCTCAATCTTGGGGTCATTGAAGACCTTGTCCTGATAGACCTTGAGGCCGCGGAAAGCGTCCCGGCGGTGAATGAGGTAAATCTTCCTGACCAGTTTGGAGAGGTACAAAGACTCCTCCAGGGCGGTATCCCCTCCTCCTATGCAGGCCACGTCCTGGTTCCTGAAAAAATTGCCGTCGCATACAGCGCAGTAGGACACTCCGCGCCCGGAGTACTTGTTTTCTCCCGGAATCCCCAGTTTCCGCCATTTGGCCCCGGTGCAGATGATCAAGGTCTTGGACCTGATTTGACCTTCACTCAGGCTTACCAGATATTTGCCTTGTTCGGCCCGTATCTCAACTACTTCATCTCTGATCTTGTCAAAATCAAAGGGTTCAAGATGGGCTGCAAACCTGTCAATGAGTTCATATCCCTTGATTCCCTCAGGGAAGCCGGGATAGTTGTCAATGGCTTCCGTGAGCAGAACCTGCCCTCCGGGAGCCAGCTTTTCCACCCACCCCATGTTCACCCCGGCCCTCAAAAGATAGAGGGCGGCCGTTATTCCTGCCGGTCCGCCCCCTATAACCAGTGATTCGTATTCCTTCATCTATGGTTAAACCTTATCTGAAATCATCTGCTTCAGATTCGCTTTGGATACCGCTCCTGTAACCTGTTCCACAACTTCTCCCCCCTTGAAGAGAATTAGGGTGGGAATGGCCCTTATGCCGTACTTGCCGGGAGTGTTCGGATTTTCATCGACATTCATTTTCAAAACATGAATCTGTCCGGCATACTCCTGAGCAAGTTCTTCCACCACCGGGGCTATTGCTCTGCATGGTCCGCACCATGGGGCCCAGAAATCCACCAGAACAGGCAGATCACATTTCAGAACCTCGGCTTCAAAAGTATTGTCCGTAACTTGATTTGCCATTGCTGTCTCCTTTTATTCTAAAATTACAGTTTAATGTTCACCACTATTCTATTAAGGGATTTAAAAAAAAAATGTCAACCCCGCTCATCCAGACAATCCTGATCATCAATCTGCAAAGCTTGATTCAAATGATCATCTCCACCCTTGATTGTGATCTTTTTTGAACCACAAAGCAAGAGAGATTATTGATCATAGCGGAAATCGCTGCATTTCTCAAGCTATTCATCAGCCCGAAACAGGGATTAACCATCCTCAAGCAGGACTGCGCCGGTATCTTCTTACCTGCTTGAGAATTTTAATGATCATTTCTCATTGGCCGGGTGCCGGAGGACTTGACCCCGACCTGGATATCAGCTAAAAGAATACTAACATATTCCAGGCTGGTTATCCATGCCTGAAGTACATGACTTGTTCAAAGTTCAAGCCGGGTCGGCTCCACCAAGACCGGGCTTGAGCTTTTTTTTAGTTCAACTGCCAGGCGCGATCAATGCCATTTATGATTTCACGCGCCTTGGGCGGGATCAGGTCAATCAACCAACAGGGAAGGTAAAAGGACATGAACAGTATCCCCATATCAGTTCAAGGCTTTGCAAGGGTTAAACACGAGCTGGAAAAACTGGAGGCCATGAGACCGGAAGTTATTCAGTCCATTAAGGAAGCAAGAGAAGAAGGAGACTTGAGGGAAAACGCCGGCTACGACGCCGCCCGGGAGCGCCAGGGCATGCTCGAAGCTAAAATATCCTATATCAAGTCGCGCATGCCGCACTTCAACGTCATTGACATCAGCACCATGGGGGGAGAAAAAGTCTGTTACGGGGCCACCGTCAGAATTGAAAATATTGATACCGGCGAACTCAGAGAATACACTCTCCTGGGTCCTGATGAAACCGAATACGTCAACGGCAGCATCTCTGTTTTTTCTCCAGTGGCCAAAGCCCTCCTGGGAAAGGAAGTCGGGGACGAGGCAGTGGTCAACGCTCCCAAGGGAAGAATCGAGTACGAAATACTGGCCATTGAATTTAATGGGCCTCAGATACCTCCGGCTGACTGATGTTTCTGCCTCTGAATAAGCCTGTTTATTTCCAGGGGAGGACATTTCCCGGCATGGCGCCTCAGGCTGAGACACTCCTGCGAGCATCGGTCAACGCATACCCCGCATCCCATACACAGCTCTTCATTAATTTCAGGGCGGTCATTGTCCATGCTGATGGCCCCGAACTGACATGATTCAGCGCAGGCAGCACATCCCAGGCAGCCGTCCGGGTCTGCCTCAACCGTAAAGCCCGATGAGGCCAGCATGGGGACTCCGTTACGCTGAGCCTTCATTGCCCCGCAGCAGCAAGAACAGCAGTTGCAGATGGCATAGAAGCGGTCCAGCATGGCGTCTTTGAAAAAAGCGTGATGAACATGACCTCTTTTGTGTTCTGATTCCAGGATTTCAGCGGCCTCGCTTCCGCTGATCTTCCTGGACCTTCCGGGGTGATGTTCAAGGATGAAACTGGCAAAGGGATCCCCGACTATCAGGCAGACATCCAGGGGCAGGCAGGGATTTTCCCTGCTGGACCGGCACGGGCATTCAAGGGCCGCGATATGCTGGGGGTTCTTGAGAATGATCTGCCTGGCCCGGCTATAGGGAATGACCTGCTCAAGATCACCGAGGTTGATGCTTTGCTCCACTCTGACCAGCTTTATGGCCTCTTCCAGGGGCAGGGCCTTGCCGTGATAACCTTGGGCGAACCTGATTTTTGCCCTGGACCTTTCTTCCTCGGACTTTCTTTTGACCCTGGTGAGGGTCTTCCACAAAGGCTTAATGACCGAGGCTATGGGGTGCCTTCCGGTCCCTACCCCGATATACAGATACGGCCACCTTCCATAAATATAGCCATGCACCCTGTCCCAGAGAGGGTATCCGGGCTGACCCGTCTTTTCGCTGAAAAAAGCCCTGGTGGATGGTTTGATCAGCTTATCAACAAGTTTTTTCATCCGAACATCTATAGCCCAAAATCCCATCCAGCTCAAGGCGGGAGCTGAAGGGGAACTTACCGCCTTGTAAAGCCCGGGAGGAGATGATAATCTGCAGCTTCATTCAATTCAACAGTATTCTGCGCAACGCATATGAACATTCGCCCTGGGCAGGAATAATTCAGGGCATCAACCCGGGAGGTATGAGATGCAGCAGCCGGTGGTCTTTAACTGTCGAAACGCGGACGATGTTACCAAAGCGGTCAGGGAACATGACGTCAGCTTTGTCCAGTTCTGGTTTGTAGATGTGCTGGGCACTCTTAAGAGCTTTCAGGTCACACCCAGCGAACTTGACGAGGCCTTTGATGAAGGAATGGGTTTTGACGGGTCATCTATTGAAGGTTTTGCCCGCATCCATGAAAGCGACATGGTCGCCTTTCCTGATCCAGCCACCTTTCAGCTGGTTTCCTGGAGGCCCATGGAAAGGCCGGTGGCCAGAATGTTCTGTGACATAAAGAACCCAGACGGAACCCCATACGAGGGTGACAGCCGCTACGCTCTCAAGAGGATCCTGGGCAAGGCGGCTGAGGACGGCTACAGCTTTTACGTGGGCCCCGAGCTGGAATTCTTTCTTTTTGAAAGCGCCCACGATCCCAAAACCCTGGACTTTGGAGGCTATTTTGACGCCCCTCCCCTGGACATGGCCAACGATATCCGCAGGGACATTATTTACGGCCTGAACAGAATGGGCATCGTAGTTGAATACAGCCACCATGAGGTGGCCCCCAGCCAGCACGAAATAGACCTGCGGTACCAGGAAGCCCTGAAAATGGCGGACACCGCGGTCACCTACAGGGTGATCGCCAAGGAGGTTGCCAGACGCCACGGATGTTACGCAAGCTTCATGCCCAAGCCCCTTTTCGGGGTAAACGGAAGCGGGATGCATGTCCATCAGTCCCTGTTCAGAAACGGGCGTAACGTGTTCTTTGATGCCGCCAGCCCTGATTCTCTCAGCAAGGAATGCAAATACTACATCGCCGGGCTGCTGAAACATGCCAATGAGATCACCGCGGTGTGCAATCAGTGGGTCAATTCATACAAAAGGCTGGTTCCCGGGTATGAGGCTCCTGTGTATGTGGCCTGGGCCAGACGCAACAGAACCTCTCTGGTCCGCGTGCCCATGTATAAACCAGGCAAAGAAACCGCCACCAGGATCGAACTCCGCTCACCGGACCCGTCCTGCAACCCTTACCTGGCCTTTGCCTGCATGCTTTCGGCCGGACTCAAGGGCATGGAGCAAAAGTATGATTTGCCGGATGCTGTTGAGGCTGATATATTCGAGATGAACGAAGAAGAAAGGAAAAAGCACGGGATACCAAGCCTGCCCGGCAGTCTTTTTGAGGCTGTTCAAGCTCTGGAGAAAAGCAGCATGGTCAAAGAGGCTTTGGGAGACCATATTTTCAGAAACTTCATAGCCAACAAGAAAATTGAGTGGGATAACTACCGAACCCAGGTCACCGAGTATGAGCTGAAAAAATATCTGCCCATACTTTGATCAATAGTTTTGACTCCAGGATGAAAGGGACCTGCCCTTCATCCTGGAGTCAAAACCTGTCGCAGGGAACATTGGCCAGGCATTCTTCCAGGTAATCATTCATCATTGCGCTTAATTCGTCCGCGGCAAACTTCCTGTTGCAGGACCTGCAATACAGATAAACGTTTTTTCAGGTCCGGATTACCCTGAGGTTTCTCTTGTCATGCACACAGTTGATCCAGGGATATGGCTGGTTTTTGCTGTTCATGGACAATGACCTTCCATAAATATTGAATTTTTGCAATTGTAAGGCCGAGGTGAAATCTATGAACAAAATTGACTACCTGTCAAATGAAATGGCTGAAGAAACCCTGAAGGAGGCAGCTGATACTTTTTTTGGGAAAAGAAAAAAGATTGATGATGAAATTGAGCTGCTGCGGGAACAGGCAAAAAAAATACAGGCCATGGCCAAAAAGATCAGAGCAAAGGCCTCCGGGCTCAATTTCATGCTCCTGGACCAGGACTGGATTAATAAATTCTGGGCCAGGCTTGGGCTTGGGGAAAGTGTTTATCCTTCCATCAAGGGAGAGTGGAAGGGCAAAGAAAGCATGCCCTGGGCCATGACCATCAGGGGGAGGTATCAGAAGGCGGTGTTGTCTCTATACCAGGAACTGGGCTCACTGGTCAGAGACTATACACACGGCCGGTATATTGATCATCCGAGCATAAAAGGCAAAAAAGTCATAACCCCCAATTTTTCCAGCCTGAAAACCTGGGCCGAAAGCATCAACAGGGACATTGAGGCCATTAACTGTTCCAGCCGCCCGGACGATGTCATGTCCTTCACCCGAAGGATGAATGTGGAGGAAGATTCCAAAAGGGAACAGGTCGGTTCTGGTCTGGAATATAAATACGATGAGCAACTCTGTTTAACCCCGGTTGATTTTGATTCCCTTGAGCTGGAACAGTTTCCGGAGCTGCCGTTCAAAAAGAGTCACCTGGAAACAGTCAGGGATCTTTGCCGGTCTATCTGCACGGAAAACAAAGAACGGGTCAGAGCTGTACTGGATAGAACCAGCAGTTAATATTGCCAGAGGCATGATTATGCATGACGACACATCTTCGCTCACCCTCCTGGGAAGGGGCACTGCCAGATATCCATCCAGGGTTGACCCCGGCATCCTGGAAACCTTTCCCAACCGTTTCAAAAACAGGGACTATCAGGTGGTGATGATCACCAGGGAGTTCACCTCTCTTTGCCCTGTAACCGGCCAGCCCGACTACGGGGAGATCAGGGTCAGATACGTTCCCGATCAGGAATGCATTGAGTCCAAATCCCTGAAATACTACCTCTTCAGCTACCGGCAGGAGCCCACATTCATGGAGACAGTGGTCAACAGGATCCTGGATGATCTTGTATCCCGATGTGCCCCCAGGAGAATGACTGTCGAGGGCAGGTTCCGGGCCAGAGGAGGAATTTCCATAGATGTGACCGCCGATTATGAAAGGTGAACAGTTTAGCCCGTCTCTCAGGGTTAGTCTTCACCAGCCTGATGTTTCTGCGCTCTTTCAATCTTCCGCAGAAAATCATCCGCGTTGACAAAGCCTGTCACTCTTGCCGCCCTGACTTCTCTTCCCTGCCCGTCCAGAAAGACTATGGTCGGCACACCCGGGATTTCAAAACGCCTGCGCAGAGTTTCAGATTCCGGAGAATCAAAACTGGTCAGGTCCACCTTGAGCCGGACCATGTCCTGTGTGGCCTCAATCACCCTGGGATCGGTAAAGGTGCTGCGCTCCAGTTCCAGGCAGGGGATGCACCAGTCAGCATAAAAATCAATGATTACAGGGATATTATTGTCCCTGGCATGTTCCAGCCTTTCCTGGGAGTAATTCTCCCATTCTATGGCTTCTTTCTGCAGGTTCAGGATAACCATTATCCCGGCGATGATCATGATCATGCCCGCGCCTGTCTTGATCAGCCTGAATATTTTCTTTTCCCGTCCTGTACGTTCCAGAAAACCCAGATACACCCCTCCGCCCAGCAGGGTTAAAATGATGATATGCATGACATACGCTGGAAACAGGGCCAGGCCGATATAGAAGAATCCAAGTCCCAGAAGGACAACTCCAAAGACCTTCTTGACCCAGGTCATCCAGTCACCGGATCTGGGCAGTTTCTGGATCAGCCCGGTGAAAGCGCCCAGGATCAGATAGGGAAAACCAAGGCCCAGGGCCAAAGTGAAAAATATCCAGAAACCCAGTAAAGGATCCCCCCTGGCGCCTACAAAGGTGATCAGGGCGATGATGGGCGGCCCGATACAGGGAGCGGCAAACACCCCCACCACCATTCCTGAAACATATGTTCCCACAAAGCCCCCCAAACCTGCGCCGCCCAGCCTGCTGGTCAGCCAGTAGGGAGCCTGAAGATTATAAAAGCCGAACATGCCAAGGGCCAGCAGAAGCATCAACACTCCGATAAGAATCAAAACAAGGGGACTTTGCAGCCAGAATCCGAACAGCCTCCCACCGAAGGCGGCCATGACCCCCAGGATTGAATACATGGTGGCTATGCCCAGAACATACGTCACAGCCCTGGCCAGAACCGCCCAGGTGCGGGTATCTGTCTGGGCCCCGAACACGGACACGGTTACCGAAAGCATGGGGTATACGCATGGAGTCAGATTAAGGGCCAGGCCTATCAAAAAGATGGCGGCAAGGACCCACAGTCCTCTCCCTGTTTCAAAAAGGGCGGCAAGTTCCTGGGCTGATCCGGGCCTAAGTCCTGGGTCCATACCAGGTCGAGAAAGGGGATCATAAGCCGCGAAAAAATCCTGATTAATGGGCACAGACTGGGAACCGGGCGCGAGCACCTCAATGGGAATCTCAATCTTAATCAAAGACGGGGGCAGGCAGGTATTGTCGTCGCAGGCCTGAACGCTGAGATTTCCACTAAGATAATAAACCCCGGGGTCCAGATTTGAGGAAGCCCGCAGGGTCATGAAGATATGCTCAGTACCCTCATAGACCAGCAGCACCTCCCCCCCGGCAAAAGAAAACCGGTATTCCCGGGGTTGGGGATAGACAATATGGGTCAGAAAGAAATTTTCCTGGTAATCAAGACTCACTTCGGTGCCCATGAGGTAATCCTGGATGGGTCGGTGGGCATTGATGTGCCAGTTGTCTTTGATGTCCAGGACAAGACCCAGCCGGAACTCTTGTCCGGCCACAGCCTGCTTCTGGGACAGCCTGTACTCGAAACTGACCATTTCCGCGCTGCCCCTGGGCTGGGCAAAGGCTGCGGCTGTATGCACAACGCAGACCAGGAAGATAATGAAGAAACTTTGCAATGCTTTCATGGCAGGTACTATGTCCGGAAAGAAGTCAGGAGTGAACCGGCTGAAGCAGTCTCATAAAAAAACATCAGCAGGAATCAAAATGCCATACGATTCAGGCTTCTGTGAAGCAGCCTTGAATAAAGTTAAAAAACAAAAAAACCCTCAACTGCCTGCCCCGGACGGCCGCGATGGTTAATGATCGCGGCCTGTCGGAGCATTGGGCCGGAAAAAAGCTTCCGGCCCGGGAGGAGGGTTTTGGTGCCGGACGTGACCGAAACTCAAGTTCCGGCCACGTCGGTTATAATCGGCTAAGCCTTTCTGTTGGGCCTGAACAGCTTGGCAAAGGCCTGTTGACGGTTGTACAGTCTGGGGCCCACGCTGGCCACTGCCCGGCCATGGTACTTGCTGGGACGATCCTGGAAAAGATAAATGACCCTCACCGCGTTGGGATCGCCCAGTACGGCGTTGGGATATATCTTTTTCACTTCGGCCAGCCTTTCCTGGGCCATGGCCTTCATGTCATCCAGGTCTCCAAAGTGCATGGTCCCTGTAGGACAGCTGAGCACACAGGCCGGGAGCTTGCCGTTGATGACCCGGTCAAAGCACATGTCGCACTTGGACAGGACATTGGTCAGTTCATTGACCCTGGGAATGTCATACGGGCAGGAGTCTCGGATTTCATCAGCAAACAGGTTTTTGGTCCTGGCCGTGAACATGACTGTTCCAGTTTCAAACTCCTGGAGAATGGCTCTCTCGTCGTCCATATCCCCCACCATCTTACAGGGCGGCTGGATGCAGTGTCTGCACTGATCCGGGAAGAACAGCCAGTCCTTGACCTTGCCGTTTTCTACAGACTCCTCCATGCGCACCAGTTTGTAGGTGATGAAGGACAGGTCCTGGGGATTCTGGAATGACCCCCAGTTGTGTGTTTCCTCGGCCGGCAGCTTGTGCCACTGCTTGCAGGCGACCTGGCATCCCCGGCAGGCGTGGCATTTTGTCAGATCTATAAAGAATCCTTTTCCGTCCATAAATCAGTCCTCCTTAAGCTTTTCGGATGTTGACCATGAAGGTCTTGGTCTCCGGGATACCGGTGTTGGGATCACCCACCGACGGGGTCAGCAGGTTGGCTGAATCACCGCCGTCTTTGGGATGCAGCCAGCCGTAGTGCCAGGTGGTGCCCACCTGATGCAGCTTCTGTCCCATGGAAATAAGGGGCTGCATCCTGGGCGTAACAACCGCGACACATTCAATGGCACCGCGCATGTTTTCCAGGATGACCTTGTCTCCGTTCTTTATGCCTCTGAGCTGAGCAAGTTCAGGATCAATCTCGGCAAAGTTCTGGGGCATGGTTTCCAGGAGCCAGGGCAGCCAGCGGGTCATGATCCCGGTCTGCCAGTGCTCGGTGACCCGGTAGGTCGTGCCCACAAAAGGATACCTGGGATCGCATACTGCGCGCATTGCTGCTTCTCCGGCGAACTTAAGGGCAGTAGGATTGTGCAGCTGTCCTGAGAAGGGATGTTCTTCATAAGGACATTCCATGGCCTCGTAATGTTCCGGGAAGGGTCCGTCAGCCAGGCCGGGACCAAAGAACTGTCCATAACCTTCGGCGCGCATGATGAACGGATGACGTTCACTTGGCGGCCAGCCGCCGTCAGGCACATCGCCCACCCATTTGGAGCCGTCCCATTTGATGACCGCTTTGTGCGGGGCATAGGGTTGTCCGTTCAGGTCCACAGAGGCCCGGTTGTACAGAACGCGGCGGTTCACCGGCCAGGCAAAAGACCAGCTGGGGAACAGGCCGATATTGGCCTGCATCTCGGTCTGGGTCTTGTCGCGTCTGGCCATGTTGTTACCGTCCTCAGTCCAGGCACCGCTGTGCAGCCAGTTGCCGCAGGCAGTGGATCCATCGTCCTTGAGTTGGGTAAAGTTGGCAACCTGTTTTCCAGTGTTAACATCGTAGCCACTCAACAGCTTGGCTACCTTCTGGGGATCAAACCTGTCGGGGAAGCTCTTGCCTTCCTTGGCGATATCCTTTTGATTCAAGTTCAGAATCGGATCAGGGAAGGCCCCTCCGTCTTTTTTGTACAGATCCCTGATTCTTGTGAACAGCTCCAGCATGATGTCCCCGTCCCGGACGCACTGTCCCGGAGGCTTGGGTCCCTGGTAGCGCCACTGAATCCAGCGGCCGGAATTGGAAACAGAACCCTCTTTTTCACAGAACACGGCAGGAGGCAGGGCAAAGACCTCGGTCTTGACCTGGGCCGGGTTCATGCCTGGTCCTTTCCAGAAGGAAGCCGTCTCGTTGTCGAACACATTGACCGATACCATCCAGTCCAGCTTGCTCAAGGCTTCCCTGGTCTTGGTGGAGTTGGCGCTGCTGCCGGCCGGATTCTGACCCCAGACAAAGTAGCCCTTGAACTTGCCCTGATGCATGTGGTCAAAAAGTACCAGCCAGGAGCAGTTCTGGCCCACGTCCAGCTTGGGCATGAAGTTGTAGCTGGTGGCCGGATCCTGGTCCGGATACATGGCCTTGAGCAGGCTGGCGATATACTTGGGCCTGTTCTGCCACCAGTTGGCGCTCTTGGGGTCATTTGACTTGGGGGTTGTGGCATTGTAGGCGTCCAGGGTAGCCAGGTTGGCCCTGGGTGTGGGCATATAGGCCGGGATAATGTGAAAAAGCAGGGCCTGGTCCGTGGAACCCTGTACGTTGGATGTGCCTCGCAGGGCGTTGACTCCGCCGCCGGCCACGCCCACGTTGCCCAGCAAAAGCTGGATCATGGCCATGGCTCTGATGATCTGCACGCCTGTTGTGTGCTGGGTCCAGCCCATGGCGTACATGATGGTCCCGGACTTGTCCGGAGCACCTGTGGCCGCGTACATCTTGTAGAATTCCTCCAGTTTGTCTTTGGGGGAACCTGATGTCTCGGAAGCGCGATCCAGGTTGTAGCGCTCAAAATGCTTTTTCATGAGCTGGAAGACACAGTTGGGATCCTGCAGGGTGGGGTCTTTCCTGGGTATTCCCTGGGCATCCATCTGGAAGGTCCAAGTATCCTTTTTATAGGATTCAGTCTGAGGATCGTATCCAGTGAACAAACCGTCTTTGAACCCGAAGTCGGGGTTAACCAGGAAGCTGGCATTGGTGTAGTTGACCACGTAGTCCTTGAAATACAGATCATTGTCCAGGATGTACTTGATCATGCCGCCCAGAATGGCGATATCCGTGCCTGAACGCATGGGCACGTACAGGTCGGCCTTGGAGGAACTTCTGGTGTAGCGGGGATCAACGCTGAGGATCTTTCCACCCTTTTCCTTGGCCTTCATGACCCATTTAAATGAAACTGGATGGTTTTCCGCCGGGTTGGCACCCATCATGAGAATGCAATCACTGTTCATGAGGTCATTGTAGTGATTGGTCATAGCACCGCGACCGAACGACTCTGCCAGAGCCGCAACAGTGGCGCTGTGTCAGATACGCGCCTGGTGCTCTATATACACCAGGCCCAGGGAGCGCATCATCGCCTGCATGAACCAGTTTTCCTCGTTTTCCACTTCAGCGGAGCCGCAGTGGGCTATGCCGTTGGTCCTGTTGACCACCTGGCCCTGGGCATTGGTGCGGGTAAAGGTTTCATCACGGGCTTCCTTGACTTTCTTGGCGATGCGGTCCAGGGCCCAGTCCCACGGGGCTTCCACCCACTTGTTGCTGTACGGTGCCCGGTACAGAACCTTGGTCATGCGGTTCTCGTTTTCAGCTACCTGGAAAAGAGCGGCACCCTTGGCACAGAGGGAGCCTTCGTTGATGGGGTGATCGGGATCGCCCTCAATATTGATGCAGCGCCCGCCACCGGACTTGTCGGTGTGCACCAGCACTCCGCAGCCAACTGAACAGTAGCAGCAGATACTGGTGGTTTCCTTGGCCCAGTCAAGCCTTAACAGCTGAGCCTTGGCCACTGTCGGCTTCAGATTGAACCCGAGGCCGCCGAAAGCGGTCACGGCTGTAGCCGTAGCAGACAGTTTAATAAATTCCCTTCGACCTAATTTCATAATCCCTCCTGTAAAGTTGGTTGAAATTAACTGCCTCCGGTTTCCCTGTTCAGGAAAATAAGAAGTTCTATTCCTGAAGGGGGATAATAATCCGGGTAAAATGAGAAATCTTCCCTTGACTTCAAAAGCTTGAAAATCAGGCCGGCGGCCCTTTCTTCAACCTTTGTAAAGTCAAAACCTAGGCCAAAAAAAGCAAGGTGGTTCATAACTCCGCCTGCGTTAAAGGGTTTATGTTTATTGTCAAGCCTGATGCAGGCTTAATCAGCGCATGTGCCGGGCTGGTGCATGATAAATATTTCTAAGAAGCATATTAGTGTGAAATTTGGATCAATGTCAAGCCATTATATGGATAAGGTTTAATAACAGGAAAAATATTCTAAAAATCAAGATAGCCAATGTTCAAGACCGGGTCAAACTAAAAAACCATTTTCATCCAGAGAACTTAAAAATATTTCTTGAAAAATAAGAACAATAACTTCAGCTGGTTTACAGCGATCAATCCTGGCGGACAAAAACAAAAATTCCCACCTCAGGCAGTAAAATATCAAAGCCCTCAGGGGTCAGAACTCCGCGAATCTCTCTTCCGCCCTGGACAAACATCCATATTTCCCCGTCCCTGATTTCCCAGGTGAAATGAACATAATCTATCTCTGTCTCCCAAACCCCCTGTCCCCGGTTATCCAGCTCAATAAATGAATAGCTTCCGGGGTTGTCTTCCTCGACTCCCTTGTATCGTCCGGCCATGGGATGAGATCCGGAACATGAGGCAATGGCCGGCAGCAGAAGGCAGATGATGCCAAGCACTGCGACTCTCAGCTCTACTGATGATTTTATCATATATTTCAATCCTCCGGCCTCGAGCAGATAAGGGCCGCGGTGGTTTCAGCTTCCCGAATGAATCACCCTGCTCACCGGATGACAATGTCTTTGATCATTGCCATGAAAGAAGAAAGCTCGGGCATTCTGCCCTGGTTTGAATAAAGAACCAGGCCGTCCCTGGACACCATAAGGGTAAAGGGCACCCCGGGAGCCTGAATGAGGTTGAAGAAATCATATTCCAGGTCGGAAACCATGGGGTATGGTGCCTGCCAGGTATTCTTCAGGTAATTCACTTCCATTTCCGTTGATCCCGATGAAACCGAAAACATGAGCATCTTGTCCTTTAACAGTTCATCATCGGAAATTTTATTAAACAGAGCGTTGATCACATCAGACTGAATGTGGCAGATGGGGCAGTAAGTACCCACTACTTCTATCAGAAAGAACTCGGCTTCAAGCTCTTTCAAGGTAAAAAAATCTTTTTCAACCAGACCCAGGTACTCTCTTTCCTCCTCAGTATAAGGGGCCTGGAAAACAAACTCCGGGAGAAGATCGCCCGGCTTGAGATGGCTTTGAACTGAACCCCAGGCAGCGGTCCAGATCAGAACAAAACAGGTGAGCACAACAAGGCAGGACAATTTCTTCATACTATAAAATACTCCTTTTCCGATCATGGGTCTTTTCATCTTGACAGTCAAAATTTCCGTAATTGCTCAAAAAGGCCGGGCAAACACTGAAATTGCCCCTGCCCCTGGATTCCCGCCTGCGCGGGAATGACGGAAATGGCAAGTTTTCTCTAGCTCGTCATGCCCGTGAAGCCTGTCCTCGTGCAGACGGGGAGCGGGCATCCAGGTCATGCTTGCCACATGTTATTGAGAAGTTACAAATTTCCAGCAAAACATTTTGATTTTATTAAATAATCCTGCTTCAGCAAACAGTCATTCCCGCGCAGGCGGGAATCCAGTAATTTCAGACTGTAAGAATCAATGGCCCCCAGGAATTCTTGACTCTCAAGTTTCCATAAAAAAATGCAAAAAACCTGTACGTGTTACTGAACCTCTAACCTTAAACCAACAAAACAAGAATGTTAACCTAATGTCAAGAAATTTCTAACAAACCAGGTCCTTCACCCGACTGATGATGCCCAAAAGATCCTTGACTGAAACATCGTTCCGGTGCTAACCAGCTAGGCGCGATAATAGGGATTTCAGTACGTGGTCGATAAACCTGAAACCAAGGACAATGAAGTGTACAACAGCGATAAATCTCTTAAGTTGTTCCAGAAAAGAAAAGACATCCTCGCCCGGAAGGATCTTCTGCCTCTTGAACTGCTGGACCTTGCCGAGTTTGCCTTTAACAATCAACTCAAGACCTATGAGGTTGCTGACTCTGTGCTCTCTGATGAGGTTGATCTGACCCCTTTGAATGAAGTCATGTCCGGAAAGCCTCTTCTGGCCAGAGCCCTTTTTAGCTATGATCTTGAAGAATCCCTGAACCTCTTTGACACCCTGCTTAAATATCTAAAAAAATCAGCCGGAAACCTCAATGTGTCCGCTGAAATAATTGAGTCCGAAATACTCAAGGATTCAGAACTTCCAGGCGATTCCTTCCAAAAATACCTGGAAGGTGATGACCACTTTTTCAGAACCTTTGGCGAAAAAACCCCTGACAGTCCCAGGACCCTTAACTTTCTGACCCAGACCTCCATAACCCCGGCCATTGTCAAAAGCGCGGAAAAAATTCACCTCGCTCTCCCCCAGGACCATACCTGGACCTTCGGGCACTGTCCTTTGTGCGGAAGCCTGCCCTTCATATCCAGCCTGCAGGGCAAAGAAGGCGCGCGGCATCTGCATTGCTCCTTCTGCCATACTGATTTCCGCTTCCTGAGAATGGTCTGCCCGTTCTGCCAGGAGAAAAAAGAGGCCTGTTTCGAATACTTTACAGTCAAGGAACACCCTGGTTTCCGGGTGGATGTCTGCAAAACCTGCAACATGTACATCAAAACCGCTGACTTCAGACAGATGGACAAAAAAATCCTGCCGGTCATGGATGACCTGGAATCCCTGACCCTGGACATCCTGGCCCGCAATGAAGGCTACAACAGGCCGACCCTTTCAGCATGGGGATTCTGATTGAGGCATGCGGGTATACTGGATAAGCCCTTGTGACTCATAACCCTGGCAATCTTTCATGATCAGTTCCCGGAACAGTGAAATATGCGCGGTTGTCCTGGCCGGGGGAAAAAGCTCCAGGCTGGGCAGAGACAAGGCCCGGGTAGTGATCAATGGCCGGACTCTTCTTGAACGGACCCTCTCCCTGGCCGCCGGCGTCTGCTCCAGGACTTACTGCGTGGGCAGGAATACAGATTTTCAGGGAATAAATTCCGGATGGATGCTGGATGAAGTCCCCGGGCTGGGTCCCATGGGAGGGATTGTCACTGCTCTTAAAACCCTGGACAGTCCATGCCTGGTCCTGGCCTGTGACCTGCCTCTTCTGGACCGGGCACTTATCACCCGGCTCCTGGAATACAGAGAGACCCATGGAAAGGACAAGTATCTGACAACTTTCAAGCGCCGGACAACCGGGTTTATTGAAGCCCTGGTTTCGGTTTATGAGCCGCGGAGCCTGGGACTGCTCAAGACTTCCATAAGCCGGGGATGCTATCAGCTGAGCAGGGCCATCCCGGAGGAATATCGATGCCATATCCATTACGGTCCTGAAGAGGAAAAATATTTCTACAATGTCAACTACCCTCAAGATCTGGATAAACTAAAACAGCTTGTCAGTACCGGCTGATGCATGCCCCTTCAGGCTCAGGACTGATCAATGCCCTAATCCCTGCCTTCAGGTAATTTATGATATGCTGACCATCCAATGTCCAACAATCCTTGTCACCAGGGAAGGAACAGAACAGATCCATGAAAAAGTCCTGGATGAACGTCCCTTTTCCGTGACCCTCAATGATGAGCCCGTGGGATCAGCCATGGTTCTGCCTACCCATCTTGAGGAATTTGCCGCGGGATTTCTTTTTGGACAGGGTTTTCTGGAAAGAAACGATCAGGTCCTGGAAATCAGGGTCTGTCAAGATGGCCGGATTGACGTTTACGCCGATGTTCTGGTGAGAAGAGATGAGGAAATGATCACCACCTCGGGTTGCGGGGGCACAGGTAAGATTGCCCGCAGGCTTCTGGGCGAAAAACTGCCTGAGCTGTCATCCATGACTCTTGATTTCGTACAGCTGGGAGAACTGGTCCGTGGAACCCTTGCAGCATCAGATCTTTCCCAGCAGACTCACTGCGTGCACGGATGTGGTTTTCTGACCAAAAATGGATTCCAGGGCTGTTTTGAAGATGTGGGCAGGCACAACGCCGTGGACAAGGTCATGGGGGCCATAATCCTGAAAAAATTCACTCCCGGTGGAGCCATTTACACCACGGGCAGGCTGACTTCAGATATGGTCCTCAAATGCGCCCGCATGGGCGTTCCCATTGTTCTTTCCAGGACCGCTCCCTCATCCCTTGGCCTTGAAATCGCCCGCAAAGCAGGGATCACTCTGGGAGCTTATGTCCGTCCCAACCGGGTCAATGTTTTCAACGCTCCCCACAGAATTACCATTGGTTAAAACCTGCTGAATATTTCTTTCCCCCCGATGAAATGGGCCATGACCCGCCCC
>PWNK01000147.1 GCA_003557865.1 Desulfonatronovibrio sp. | reverse complement strand
CTTGCGGCTTTCCCGTGCTGATCCGCTCAATTCTTACCTCCTCCGCAGGTGAACTTTGCCGTAAACCTGGTCAGCCTGCCGTCCAGGAACAGCCTGACCGCATCTCCGACCCTGCCGGAATTGCCTCCGAAAAAAACCTCGATGCCCACCTGGTTGAAACCCATAAGAGGGCGCATGCCCATGCCTCCGGCTATGAGGACCCTGATGCCGTGTCCGGCCAGGTGGTTGACCGGAGCCATGCATCCTCCCTGTACGTGAGGGACGTTGGGCAGGGTATGCACTCCGGACACCTGTCCGTTTTCAACTTCAATGATTGTGTACAGATCGCAATGACCAAAATGCTGGCCCAGTTCTGAGTCAAGCCCGCCGGGAATGGTTGAAGGTACCGCGATTTTTGTCTTTTCCATGTGATGGTTCTCCTTGATCGGTTTTTTTGGATTAGCACAGAATAAAGTATGAAGTGTAATTTCCGGAGTTTAAAGTATACTCAGAATATTTTCCCAGGTATTTCTTACTGTTTTGGCGATTCTGGAATCAGCAGTCTCGGTTATGACCTTTTTATCAACCATGGACATTGTAACTTCCGGGTCATGGGGGATGCTTCCAGCAAGGTAAAAACCTTTGTCTCTGCAATAGTCTTGAATCCCTGAGGCCTGCTCAGGGTTGAGGTTGCACTTGTTGATGATCACCGCGACTTTGACCCGGAAATGGGTGCATAAATCCGCGACCCTTTTCAGGTCATGCAGGCCGGACAGGGTCGGCTCGGTTACAATTGCCGCCAGATCTGTCCCGGACAGTGAGCTTATCACCGGGCATCCGATACCCGGGGCTCCATCGGAGAGGATCAGGCTGCTGTCCTCTTCTTTGGATGCTTCTCTGGCCCTGTTCCGGAGCAGGGTTACCAGGCGTCCGGAATTTTCAGCCCCCGGGAAAAGCCTGGCATGAACCATTGTTCCGAATCTGGTGGAACTTACAAACCATTGACCGCAATGCCTGGCAGGAAAAGCTATGGCCTGTTCAGGGCAGAAGTCCACGCAGACCCTGCAGCCCTCGCAGCGCATGGGATCAACCAGGTATTGATCATGCCCGGTTCTTACAGCGTTGTAGCGGCACATTTCCAGGCAAGTTCCACACATTTTGCACCTTGATCCATCTATGAGCGCCTCGTTTCCGGAATAAAAGTCATGGGTTGATCTTTTGGCTGGAGACAAAAGGATATGCAGGTCAGGGGCGTCAACATCCAGGTCGCAGATAATCAGGTCCTGAGCCAGATGGGCAAAGGCCCCTGTCAGGGAGGTCTTGCCTGTGCCGCCCTTGCCGCTGATGACAACTACTTCGGGCATGCTTCATTCTCCCCGATCTGTTCAATGATGGATGCGGCCAGTTGAGAGAACTTCTGCCTGAATTCCAAACTGAGGTCCGCGATGACCTTCCCCCGGGAATATGCGCTGGCAATATCCGTATCAAAAGGTATCCAGGCAAGAACAGGAATGCCCTGTTCCTGACAGAACCTCTGGACACTGTCATCTCCGATGCCTGACCGGTTTATCAACGCCCCTGCTGGTATGTTCAGCGGAGCAAAGGCTTCCAGGGCCAACTGGAAATCATGAAAACCAAAGGGAGTAGGTTCAGTGACCAGAAGAATGAAATCGCTGTCCATAACCGCGTTCACCGCCGGACAGCTGACTCCGGGAGGGGCGTCAATAATGGCATCAGATCCGGTGCGGGCCAGATCACACTTCAGCCGGTCTTTAACCTGGCGCATAAGCGGGGGACTCATGGCTTCCCCAACGCGCAGGCTGCCCATGAGAAAATCAATTGGACCCGACTTGCCCCGGCTCATTGTTCCCAGCTGGCGAGTTCCCCAGGAAACGGCATCTTCAGGACAGACAGCCAGGCATCCGCCGCATCCGTGGCACATTTCGGGAAAAGTGAGTATGGCAGAACCCATGACGTTAATGGCCTTGAACTGACAGAGGTCCGAGCATTTTCCGCACAAGGTGCACCTGGATTCATCCACCCGGGGGACCTCCAGATACACCTTTTCTTCATGGACAATATCAGGCTTTAAAAAAATGTGCAGGTTGGGCTCTTCAACGTCCAAGTCAACCCCGGTCACAGGTCTTTTCCATACGGCTGCCAGTGAGGCGGAAACCGTTGTTTTCCCGGTTCCGCCCTTGCCGCTCGCCACAGAGATAATCATTTGCCGTGGCCTGCTTCAATGGTGCTGTCTGTTGGGTGTCTGAGCATAATCATACTGGCCTGCGATGTACTTTTCTACAGCCTGCCCCACGCTGATTTTGTCCATGTTCTGAACTGTCTTTATGCCCACCGCCTTGAGGGCTTCAAAGGCTTTGGGACCCACGTATCCAGTCAGGACGACCTCAACCCCGGCATCGGCCATCAGCCGGGCTGCCTGGATGCCTGCCCCATGGGCAAGGGCCTGGGATGTACCGTTGTCTACGTAAGTGTGTTCTTTAGTTGTGGTATCGACCACTACAAATCCGGCTGCCCGGCCGAACCTGGGATCAACCATGTCTTTCAGGCCCGGGCCTTCACTTGTTACTGCGATTTTACTCATTTCATGACCTTTTATGAAGTATATTGAAGATAAAGCGTATCCTTACATGCACAGCCTGATCCGGCATTGAGCATGAAATCCCATTCAAAAATACAGTGGATTCTGGCTCCTGATTCATACCGGGGCATGTTTTGCCGCAGGGGCCAAACGAACTCCACCCTCTTCAATTATTGCAAGTTGCAATAACTGCTCATTAAAGACTCGAACTGCAGTCTGGTATCAGGGCCTTCCGCGCATTGCTGCCCCGCACTTGGGGCACTTGATGTTCATGCAGGGCACCCCCTTTTCATGGGGTGTCTGATGACCGCATCCGGGGCAGGTGCAGGTCCCGGATGAGGTGCCAGCTTTGACCCCGGCCGAGGCTGCCCCCCCCT
This sequence comes from Desulfonatronovibrio sp., assembly GCA_003557865.1. Lineage (GTDB taxonomy): Bacteria > Desulfobacterota > Desulfovibrionia > Desulfovibrionales > Desulfonatronovibrionaceae > Desulfonatronovibrio. The sequence goes on along the minus strand of PWNK01000147.1, from coordinate 4,510 downwards.
GAACCCGGCCCTGGCCCTTTCCCTGTGCTTTTCCTCTGGGGCAGGCCTGCCCCTGGTTCTTTGCTCTCATATCCAAACCCTCCTTGGTTTTAGCCTGTTTCTGGGCCATCAGGCTGCAGCAGCCAGGCATCATGAATTTGTCAATATTGACCTTAGTTTCAGACCAGGCATGGATCACCTGGTCGGTTTCACCGGCAATGAATGGAAAAACCCTGATTTTCATCCATTCCAGCCTGGTCTTCAGCTGGCTGGAAATAGCTCCACAAACCAGCACTTCGACATCTTTTCCAGCCAGCCACAGGCATCTGTCCTGCCCCTTGGGCAAGCGTAACCGCTGCTGGCTGGATATTTTTCCAAAGTCATAATCCACAAGAATTATCTCCCCGGAGACATCAAATACCGGGGAGATTCTGTTTTTCCAGGTAGAAAAGGCTATTTTCATAAAATGTCTCAGGCCCTGGGGCCAATACGTCAGTTGACGCTCAGACGTGACCAAGGCATAGCAAAGGGCAGACCAAGGGAAACAGATTTCAGTCTATGGATATAAATATTTGAAATATTGGAATTTATCTGGATTTGAATCTTTGCTGGTTCCAGGCTCAGTCTCTAAAATAAGACTGTATCCTGGGGAAGCAGTCGTAATGATAAGACTATGTCAGGGTAGAATTCAGGGACAATAAGGGCAGGATTGTTCTGCTTTCTGCTGGGGAAAACGTTTCAGGCAAAGGAACCCAGGGATAATTATTGACCTGGAAGAGCATGCCGGCCGTGATAGTTTCTGGATAATGAAAGGAGCCGCTTTGGAGAAAAATGGTCTGAAGAAATCGTACTCTTATTGCCCCCTTGCTCAATGGTCAGACTGTGTTTTGTGTCTTCCATCTTTTTCAGGCATCTGGATTCCCAGTTCCTTGATTTTTCTGAAAAGGGTGCTCTTGTGTATGCCAAGCTCTGCGGCTGCTGCCTGGCGACTGTAGTTGTTGCGGATAATTGCTTCCTGGATGGATCTGGTCTCCAGGATTTTTCTGGCACTTTTCATGTCCGGGCTGTTGAATAATGTCTCACTGTGGCGGGTCAGATCCGGTGGCAGATGTTTTATGCCGATTTCTCCGCTGCGGCACATGATAAAAGCCCTTTCGATGACATTTTCCAGTTCCCTGATGTTGCCCGGCCATTGGTGGGCCATGAGCAGTGAAAGAGCCTGGGGATCAATGCCTTTGATGTTTCTGTTCTGCAATCTGTTGAAGCGCCTGATGAAGCTTTCGGCAAGCAGGGGGATGTCCTCCTTTCGTTTGCGAAGAGGAGGTATTTCCAGCCTGACCACGTTGATGCGGTAGTAAAGATCCTGGCGGAAGACCCCTTGACTGACAAGTTCTTCCAGGTTCCTGTTGGTGGCCGCTATGATCCTTGCCTGGAGCTTTTGCAGACCGGTGGAACCCAGGGGCTCAAAGACTTTTTCCTGGATGACCCTTAAAAGCCGGACCTGCATGGCCTGGCTGATTTCTCCCATTTCATCCAGAAAAATCGTTCCCTTACCAGCCAGGGCCAGGCGACCAGGCTTGTCCTTTACCGCTCCGGTAAAAGCCCCGGCCTTGTAGCCAAAAAGCTCTGACTCGAGCAGGGTATCAGGAAGTGCCCCGCAATTGACTGCCACAAATGGACCTTTGGACCATGGACTCAGGGAATGGATGGTCCGGGCCACAAGCTCCTTGCCTGTGCCGGTTTCGCCAAGAATGAGAACAGTGCTTGGGCTTTCAGCAACTGCCGGCATGATCTCAAATATTCCCTCCATGAGGGGGCTGCGGCTGACCAGATCCCCAATGCTGAACCTGCCCTCAAGTTCTTTGCGCAGACCTTCTATTTCGCTTAAATCCCTGAAGGTCTCGGCCCCGCCGATTATTTCCCCCTGCTGGTTGCGGAGCACGGCTGTGGAGACGCTGATGGGAATTCGGTTTCCCTGGATATCAATAATATAGCCGGATCTGCCAATAACCGGCTTGCCAGTCTCTATGGTCTTTTGCAGGGCGCATCCGGTTTCACACATGCTGGACCGGAAAACATCACAGCATTTCCTGCCCAGGGCTTCCAGTCTGGGGATGCCGGTAATGTTTTCCGCAGCCCGGTTGAACCAGGTGACGTTCCAGTCCAGGTCCACGGTGAACACCCCGTCGGAAATGCTTTCCAGGATGGCTTCAGTGCCGCTGGTCACAGGCGGCTTTTTCGGTTTGACGCTTTTTTTGTCCATGGTGTACTAGACAATCTAACCCGCAGCATGACCTAAATCAAATGAAAATCTCAATGCCTCCTCATATCCTGGCGGTTCTGATGCTGGGCCTGGTATCCCAGATCGCCCAGGTTCTGATGTTGCGTGAACTGCTGATGGTCTTTCACGGCAATGAACTGACCATCGGGATCATCCTCTGCTTCTGGCTTGCCTGGGTGGGATGCGGCAGCTTTCTGGGCTTCCTGGTTATCCGGAAACAGGGCAGGGCAGTGCTCTGTTTTACATTAAGCTCCGCAGCCCTGTTGCTGTTTCTTCCCTGGACCATATACCTGATCAGAATTCTACGTTCATTTTTCAGCCTGGCCCCTGGAGCGTGGCTCTCCCTGGGGGACACCGCCCTGTCATGCTTTCTGCTCATGGGTCCGGTGTGCATGCTTCTGGGCGCCCAGTTCATTTTTCTGTCCAGGATATGGCGGGAAAAAGACGGAACAACCGATGTGTCGGGCGCGGCCAAGACCTACATGGGAGAGGCAACCGGGAACATGCTGGGTGGCCTGCTGTTCACCCTGATTCTGGTCCATCTTTTCAGTTCAATGACCACCGCCCTGATGATCTGCTTGTTTATGCTGATTTCAGCAGGACTTTTAACATCAGGGACAGCCCCATATTCCGGCCTGCTCAAAAAAAGACATGTTTTGGTCCTGATTCTGACGGCCCTTGCCGGATCATGGGCTTTCATGTTCCTGGAAAGGGTTGATGAACGGGCATGGCGGATTCAATGGCAGCATATGACCCCAGAGCATGAGCTGGAGGCGGTTTACCAGTCCAAGCATGGCAATATTGCCGTGGTCCGCCGTCATGACCAGTTCAGCTTCTTTCAGAGCGGACATCTCGTGTTCAGCACAGCCGGGCCTGAAACCCTGGTTCCAGGTCTTGAGGAGCAGGAGGCGGTTGTTTTTGCCCATTTTTCCATGGCCCAGCACCCAGATCCTGAAAATATCCTTCTGATTGGAGGAGGATTGAGAGGTGTTTTGGCGGAAATAGCCCGTCACCCGGTCCAAAGAATTGATTACGTGGAACTTGATCCGGTTTTGACCGAAGCGGTCAGGGTCCACTCGTCCCGGGGAGTTCTTGATGTTCTGGATGACCCAAGGGTGAATATGATCCATGCTGATGCCCGGATTTTTGTGAAAAAGGCCTCTCATAACAAAGACCCTGCATATGACCTGGTCATAGTTGACGTTCCTGATCCAGCCACCGCGGTTTTGAACAGGTTTTACACCAGGGAGTTTTTTGCTGAGGTCAGAGGCATTCTTGGCCCCGGGGGAGTGCTGGCCACCGGGGTCCTGTCCACTTCGGATCTGAGAGGCAGGGCTGTTGCCAACCGCAATTCCGCAGTCTACCACGCCCTTGACTCTGTGTTCACCAGAGTCCTGCCGGTGGGAGACAGATTCCTGTTCTTTTTTGCAACCGACAGTCCAGAGCAGATAACCGCCGATCCCGCGGTGCTCCAGCAGCGCTATGAGCTGCGGGAGGTCCAGGCCCATGGTTTTTCCGGGCTGCACTACCATCTGCTTCTGGAAGACTCCCAGCTCAGAAGGACCAACTGGATTCTTCGCAATCACGGCCGCAGTCCCGGAGCCCATCTCAGGGGACCTGAATCGGGTCCTGTCTTTCCAGATCCTGTGGCCAGGCAGGAAGAAACGGAAAAGTATCTTCATCCTGTGCAGGAAAGGTATTTCATCAACTCGGATTTCAGGCCCATTGGGTACTATTATACCCTCATGTTCTGGGATGAGATAACCAGGTCCGGCCAGAGGAGCGTCCTGGAACTGCCCCTTAAGGTCCAGCCGTGGTGGGCGATATTTCCATTTGCTTTGCCTGCCCTGGTCATGGGCGCTTTGCGCCTTTTTCCCCGTCGTTCAGTTCAGGGGGCTGCTGTCAGGTTCGCCGTGCTGTTCACGGCCTGGACAACAGGATTTTCAACCATGTCCCTGCAGGTGGCCTTGCTTTTTTCCTTTCAGAGCATATACGGTTTTATATACGAAACAGTGGGACTTATTGTGGCCATGTTCATGATTGGCCTGGCCATGGGAGCATGTGTGGCTCAGGGCAGGATAAGAAACAAATCCAGCATCAGGGTCCTGGCCCTTGTCCAGGCTGTCATGGCCCTGGGAGCCATGGGCATGGCCCTTGTGATTCCACAGGCCGCAGGCCTGAATGAGCCGACGGTAATTTTTGTCTTGTTTTCAGCCCTGACACTCAGCGCAGGATTTGTCAACGGCATAG
>PWNK01000153.1 GCA_003557865.1 Desulfonatronovibrio sp. | reverse complement strand
TTTTAAGGAAAGCAGGGGACAGGCACTCCGGGACCCACTTGAGCATCATTTTGGGCTTAAAATATCTCATTTTTTGAGACAAGTGGGTCCCGGAAGAGCCAGTCCCCGTGCCACATGCAAAGCGCTAAACAGATACCACTGAGAAAAAGACTGTTGACCGTCAGCTGCCCGAATTCTGGATATTTAACTCACGAACAAGATATTCACGCCGGTCAGGATCAAAGACAAAGTCATCGCCGGTCCTGGAACCAGGTTTCTTGTTCTGTTCCTGGTTAAGCTGGTGATATGTTTTTGCTGTGGCTTTATCCGTATCCAGGCCCAGGTTTCCAGCAGCATTCATAATCCCGGCTTCATCCCCTTCAATTTCCACAAACCTGCCGAAGGGCAGGATATCCAGGCAGACCTTGACTTCTTCCCAATACCAGACCTGCCTGAATTTCTCATAACTGAGCCAGGTCTTAAATCCCAGATATCCAAGGATACTTTCCATGTCCCGGATATTTCCCACAACGGTCTCATGTTCCAGCCTGTGCTTGGCAAGGCCGGAAACCGTCGGGTCCATGGGCAGCTTGAGGGTAAGCTTATTCTCAAGTCCGGTTCTGAGTCTGAGCAGAGCGCTGCTGCTTTTAAGCGAACCCTGGTCGTCATCCAGGACAATATTTTTCTCAAAATACCATGGGGTATGCCCGGCATGGAGCAATTCAAGTCTTTCCTGCACAGATGCAAAATCTTCAACCTGAAATTTCAGCTCAGTTTCAATTTTCATGGCCATTTTCCGGGACAGGAAAAACCGGGCAGCTCAATAGCAGTTAGTCATTCTTCCAGCTTGTACCAGTACTTGCATGCCTTTTCAGGGCAGGCCACATGCTCGCCCCTGGTCTTGGTAGATTTGCGCACCAGGATCCTGGAAGCGCACTCCGGGCAACTTTCATTGACAGGATAGTTCCAGACAGCGTAGTCGCATTCAGGATATTGATCGCATCCGTAAAAAACCTTGCCTCTCCGGCTGCCCTTCTCCACAATCTCTCCACTGCAACCCTCCACCGGACAGGGGATACCGGTGGAAAAAGGCCTGGAATACTTGCACCCGGGGTAGTTGTCACAGGCGATGAATCTGCTTCCCGTGCGCGCTTTTTTCAAAACCAGGTCTCCCTTGCATTCCGGGCATGTTCCAACTTTTTCCTTAATCACGGGCTCTGCTTCAAGGAGTTGAATTTCCCCCTTTTCGCTGCGGGAAAAGTTGGATGTGCTTTTGCAGTCCGGATAGCCTGAACAGGCCAGGAAAGCACCGTTGCGGCCAAAGCGGATGAGCATGTTCAAACCGCATCTTTCGCACTTGATGTCGGTTTCCTTGCCGGCCTTGACAGCCGCCATTTCTTTTTTGGCTTTTTCCAGGGTTGGATAGAACTGCCCCGCAAAATCCTTGAGAAGTTCTACCCAGTTCTTAGCGCCATCCGCGACTCTGTCCAGGGATTCTTCCATGTGGGCGGTAAACTTGAGGTCCAGGAGCCGGGGAAAGTGCTCCACCAAGAGATCACAAACCTCGGAGCCCAGTTCAGTGGGCGCGAGGTTCTTTTCCTCCAGGATCACGTATTCACGCTCCAGAAGTGTTGAAATAATGGCCGCGTAGGTCGAAGGTCTCCCGATGCCAAGCTCTTCCAGCTGTCTGACCAGGGAGGCTTCGGAGTATCTGGGGGGTGGCTGGGTAAACTTCTGCTCGGTGCTAAGACTGTCAAGGTTAAGCTTGTCCGTTTTTTCAAGACGGGGAAGAGTTACATCATCCCGGGAACCGGAAGCTGAATAAATTTTTAAAAAGCCATCAAATATCAGCCTTTCACCCTTGCTCCTCCACAAGGTGTTGGCCGCGGCAACAGTTACCGTGGTATCCCAGAACCTGGCCGCCGCCATCTGGGAAGCCATGAATCTTTCCCAGATCACCTTGTACATCATGAACTGATCCCTGGGCAGAAAAGATCTTACATCCTCAGGAGTTAAAGCCGGGTCTACCGGGCGGACAGCCTCATGGGCGTCCTGTGCTGATCCCTTGGATTTGAAAAAACGGGTTTTGGGAGGGCAGTAGTTCTTGCCCAGGTTGGAAACTATCCATTCTCTGGCAGATATCTGGGAGTCTTTTGAGACCCGGACCGAGTCGGTGCGCATGTAGGTAATGAGGGCCACGGTTCCCCTGTCCCCTAGCTCTACGCCCTCGTATAGTTTTTGAGCCACGGACATGGTTCTCTTGGCTGTGAACCCAAAACGGTTGCCAGCCTCCTGCTGCAGGGTAGAGGTGATAAACGGTGGTTTGGGATCTCTTTTTCGTTCTTTCTCCTCAACTTCCTGCACACTAAAACTTGACTTTAATAAAATCTTTTCCAGGTCGCGGGCTTGTTTTTCTGATCCCACATGGGCCTTTTTGTTATCTATCTTCCACAGCTGGCTTTCAAAACTTTCTTGGCCGGCATTGGAGAGAACTGCCTTGAAAACCCAGTACTCCTCCGGGATAAAACCCTGCCGTTCCCTTTCACGCTCGACAATCATGCGCAGGGCCACAGACTGGACCCTCCCAGCTGAAAGGCCCCGTTTGACCTTGTTCCACAATAAGGGGGATATCTTGTACCCAACCAGCCTGTCCAGAATCCTTCTGGCCTGCTGGGAGTTGAACAGGTTTTCGTTCAGTTTTCTGGGATGCTCAAGAGCCTCCCGGACAGCCCTGGGAGTAATCTCATTAAACTGGATGCGGCTGACATTGGTGTTCTGTTTTTTGATCGATTCCGCGATATGCCAGGCTATGGCTTCCCCTTCCCGGTCCGGGTCAGGGGCCAGAAACACCCGGCCTGCTTTTCTGGCGCCCTGCTGAAGCCTGGTAACAATCTTTTTCTTGCCGTAAATAATCTCATATTCCGGCCTGAAATCATCGTTTTCATTTACCCCCAGACTCTTTTTGGGCAAATCCCGGATATGGCCCACAGAGGCATCCACCAGGTAGTCCTTGCCCAGAAACTTTTTTATGGTCTTAACCTTAGCCGGTGACTCAACAATAATTAAATCCTTGCTCATAATGTGGCTGCCTATAAGCATATGAAGTGTGTTTGGCAAGCGGAAATTTCCCCTATGCCATTATCTTGCCAAGAACAACAATATTCTTTATGCCCCAAAAACTATTTATGTGGAGATAGATTTATCATGAAAACTGCGCTGATTGGATTTGCCGGCAGCGGAAAAACCGAGCTTTTCAAAGCTTTGGCCGGCCCCAAAGCATCCGGTCTGGTCAGGGCCATGGTTAAAGTCCCTGAACCGAGGCTTGAGCCTCTGGCATTGGCTTTCAAGCCCAAAAAGATTACCCGCTCAGAAATTGAATATCAGGAAATCCCAGGCAGCGGAGGACCCAAGTCTCTTGGGAATAGAGTCCTGAGTGAGATTCGCGGCTATGACTGCTTGCTGGCTGTACTGGACGCCTTTTCCGGAACCCTTGATCCCGCCCTGCAGCTCTCGGAAATTGAACAGGAGCTGATCATATCCGATATGGGGGTCATTGAAAAAAAACTTGAAAAACTCTCCCAGGATAAACAAAAAGCCAAACACCTTTATGATCCAAAGGTGGAGGCACTGCTTGTCCAGGCCATGTCCCTCCTGGAGCAGGAAAAGCCTTTGCGCCTCAGTGAACGGCTGTGCACTGACCCATCATTAAAAGGCTTTGCTTTTGTTTCAGCCAAGCCAATTCTTTATGCCTGGAATGTATCTGAATCCAGAATGGATGACTTTAATCCGCCGGATGAACGGCTCGGCATGGGTCATATTTGTGTCTCAGCAATGCTTGAGAGAGAGATGGCCGAAATTGACGATCCAGAAGACCTTGAACTTTTCAGGATTGATCTCGGAGTGCAAAGTTCAGCTCTGGACCGGGTGATCGCCAAAACTTACAGCCTGCTTAACCTGATAACCTTTCTCACGGCTGGAGATAAAGAAGTACGTTCATGGGCCCTGAAAAAAGGGTCTTCTGCCCTGGATGCCGCGGGACTCATTCATTCCGATATTCAGAAAGGATTCATAAGAGCCGAAACCCTGGCCTGGGAGGACTTTCTGAAGTACAGGGATTTAAAAAAGGCAAAGGAAAAGGGTGTTCTTCGCCTCGAGGGGAAGGAATACATTGTCAGAGACGGTGATATCATAACCTTCAGGTTTAACGTCTAACGGCCTGAGGTTCTTCCAGAACGCAAAAAAAAGGATAAAGTAACAGTTTAGGCCATTAGCATGTGGCACGGGGACTGGCTCTTCCGGGACCCACTTGTCCCAAAAAATGAGATTTTTTAAGCACAAAATGATGCTCAAGTGGGTCCCGGAGTGCCTGTCCCCTGCTTTCCTTAAAAAAAGGCTAAACTGTTACAGGATAAAAAGCTGACCAGTCATCATGCTTGAAAACGTATCAGTTATTCTTTCAAGACCCAAGTACTCCGAGAATATCGGTTCAGTTGCAAGAGCCTGCGTGAATATGGGCTGCTCCAGTCTCATCCTGGTAAGCCCGGCTGACTTCAACATGGAACGGGCCGCTCCCCTGGCTACAGTCAAAGGGAAAACACTTCTGGAAGGCGTCCAGATTTACCAGGATCTGAAAAGCGCGCTTTCCCGATTCAACAGGGCATATGCCGCCACATCCCGCTTGGGCAAATGGCGCAAAAGCATCCTCACCCCCTGGGAAGCATCTTCCAGAATAATGGACCGCAATAAGGACACGGCCAGATCAGCCCTGGTATTCGGACCTGAAGATACCGGCCTGTTCAACGAAGAGGTGGAGCTATGCTCGAATATTGTTTCAATTCCAACTTCAGACAATGCCTGGTCGCTCAATCTCTCCCAGGCAGTGCTCATCATTCTTTACGAGTGCTTCAAGCATATTCCCAAAAGCGGCAGCTGCAAAATACAATCTGAGGATTCACGCCTCATCACCCTGGAGGAGGCCAGTGTACTTCATGCCAGTATCAGGGAAGCCCTTCTTGTAATCAGTTTTCTGCAGCCGGATAATCCTGACTATTTTATGATGCCCATAAAAAGGTTCATGTCCAGAACAGATCTTCGACTTAATGAATACAACCTGCTCATGGGAATCTGCAGGCAGGTTATCTGGGCGGCCAGGGATAAAAAAGGATGTTCACAGCTTGAGCGTTAAAAGTTTTTAGCCGCCCTTGAGAAGCATTCAAAAAGCACATAACTCTTGCCGGATGCAAAACATTTAAATGTCATTTTCAAGGCCCTGCAACTGCCTGCTGAGACTGGAGAAAAAATCCTGGAGCAGCCTTGATAGTTGTTTATTTATATTGCCTGCTGCCTCCAGAATTTCTTCATGGGATGTTTCAGCCATACAGTCAGGCAGGTTCTTATTGGTCAGACAGGAAAGCCCAAGGATGCCCATGCCCATATGTCTGGCTGCTATGACTTCGAGTACTGTGGACATTCCAATGGCGTCCCCGCCCAGATTTCTGAAAGCCCTTGTTTCCGCTGGGGTCTCAAGAGAAGGTCCCTTGATGCCCACGTAAACTCCGGTATTGAGGGCAAAGCCCAGCCTCAAAGCTGCTTTTTGAACCATGTTTCTAAGGTTCGGACAATAGACCCTGCTCATGTCCGGGAATAAAGGGCCCCACTCCTGAACATCTTGACCAATAAGAGGGTTCTCTCCGGTCAGATTAATGTGATCAGAAATACACATGATGCTTCCCTGGTCAAACAGAGGATTCAAGGATCCGGCAGCATTGGTCAGCACAGCGGTTTCAGCTCCCAGCAGCCTGATGACTCTGATTGTCCGGACAACTTCCTGGGGAGAGTAGCCTTCGTAGGCATGAACCCTTCCTCTCAAAACGGCCAGGTCCAGGCCATTGGTTCTGCAGAAACACAGACTCCCGGTGTGCCCCTTGACAGTGGACCGCGGGAAATGGGGAATCTCATGATAAGCTAAGGACTCCCCAGGTTCCAGTGAACCTCTGAGTTCGCCCAGCCCGGTTCCAAGAACGAGCAGGGCCTTGGGTCTGAAACCGGGAAAATTTTTTTTGAAAAATTTTACACTTTGCGCTACTTTTGTTTTTTCAGACATAATGATATATTATTAAAAGTTTAAAAATAAATGTAACTATTCACCATATACGGAATATGATTTTCAAAGGCACTGGATTCCGGCTCCCGGTTCAAGCCCGGGACAAGCTTCGCCGGAATGACGGTAAAGAGTAGGAATCTGCTTTAACCTTCACCCCGGACTTGATCCGGGGTCCAGAATTTTTGAATTTCCATTTACCAGAAGATAGCTGAATGGTGAACAGTTACAAGTTAATAATAAAGAAAAACAAACAATTAATGCCCCTTATGCTCCTGCATTGAATTAACCTGTCAACACAAGGTGCTTTCCAGGAGTTTTTGACCGGCAAATTATCCATAGCTGACTTCAATTGACCGCAGAAAAATTGCTATTTACGGAGACTTGATACAGCATTGAACCAGAAACTTAAACCTTCACTTCACCTTTTAATGTGCTGCTGCTCCTGAATAACCATTCATCAGGATTTCGGGCTCAGATCAAAAAGGCTTTGCCCCTGCTCAAGTCAGTCTGATTAGGAAAATTCAATGGATATTGCAACTTTTTTAGGGATCGTTGTCGGCTTTTCTCTGGTTGTGGGCGCTATTTACATCGGCGGGGCAATGGATACCTTTGTCAACGTGCCGGGGATGATGATCGTGGTTGGCGGAACCTTTGCCGCCACCAGCATCAACTTTCCTCTCAGCCAGATTGGGCAGTCATTTCGGGCGGCCTTTTACATTTTTTCCGGGAGAACCATTACCCCCAATGACGTGGTCAACACCATGGTCCGCATCGCGGATATCAGCCGCAGGGACGGTCTACTGGCCCTGGAAAAAATCCAGACTGAAAACGAGATCCTCAAGAAGGCGTGCCAGCTCATTGCGGATAATACCGATCCCATGATGATCTCTCAGACCCTGCGCATTGAGATTTCATCCCTGCGCAACAGACACGCCATTATCCAGGATGTCTTCCGGAAGATGGGCACTTTTGCTCCCAGCTTTGGAATGATCGGTACTCTGATCGGCCTGGTGCAGATGCTTTCAAGCCTGGATGACCCGGAATCCATTGGGCCGGCCATGGCCGTGGCCATATTGACCACATTTTACGGGGCAATTATGGCTACCCTTATTTTTCTGCCCATTGCCGGCAAGCTGAAAAGCAGAACCCAGCAGGAAACCCTGCATCTGGAAATTATTTTTCAAGGGGCCCAGTCCATCCTGGAAAACAATAACCCCAGGATAGTTTACGAAAAACTATCGTCATTTGTTCCCCCTGCAGACCGAAGAGATGAAAGAAAGTAGTTACCTTGATATAGCAACTGAAGAAGATGAGAGTGAAACCAGGGCCTGGGTGACAATTTTCGCTGATATCGCCCTTTTGCTGCTGGTTTTCTTTATCCTGCTCTTTTCTTTCTCAACCCTTAGCGACCAGAAATTTTCGGAAACCATTATTTCCATCAAGCGCTCTCTTGGCCAGCAGGAAACAGAGGAATGGGGTCTCAGGATTCAGACTGACACTGCCGGGGTGCTCATGGATCAGGTTGTTCACTACAGGCAGATCATTGAATCCCAGAAAAAGACATTTTCAGATATCCAGTATCTCCAGGTCCAGAAAGGACTGGAAGGAATAGTGGGGGCACATCTCGACGCCGGAACCATAACCCTCAGGCTTCCGTCCAGCGCCCTCTTTGGACTGGGAGAGGTTGAACTGACTCCGGAGGGCAAAAAACTCTTGCAGGACATGAAGGATGTTTTTATACGCCATTCGGACCAGAAGATTAATATCCAGGGTCATACGGACAACATTGTTCCCAGAGTCGGCGGAAGGTTTCAGGACAACTGGGAAATTTCAGCCTTAAGGGCCCTGAACACCTTGAGATATTTAATGGAGATAGGGATTTCCCCTTCAAGGATGACTGCCACGGGTTTTGCCGATCTTCAGCCCCTCTATCCCAATACCACTGATGAAAACAGGGCCAGAAACAGAAGAGTGGAATTTGTTCTGGAAAAGAAAATCGGAGGTTAAGTGAGTTTGTTTTATGATCAGCTGGACCTGGAGTATTCAGGAGAAACCAGGCGCAAAGCTTTCAGGATAGCAATCCCCGGGCTGAAAGTTTTGGTCATGGACTGGGATATGGAGTTTAAAGCTACGGACATCAGCGCGGGAGGGGTATCTTTTTCCCTTTCTGAGCAAGAAAGTCCATACCTGAGCGTGGGTCAGGAAATCCTGATTTCTCTGACCATCGATAACAAGCTGTTCCTTCAGGGACTCAGGGCGTCAGTTGTCAAGGCTGGAAAAGACTTTGCAGCCTGCAGGTTCGTGGACATTCCCCTTCGCCAGGAAGCACTGCTGGACAAACTGGTTCTTGAAATGCAAAAAAACATGATTGAACTGAAAAGAAAACAGAGACTGGAAGAAGAAGCTGATGAAAAGAAATAAGGTGCTCATTGCCAACAGAGGAGAGATCGCCCTGCGGATAATGCAGGCCTGCCTGGATCTGGACGTTGAATTCACCTGTGTCTACACCAGGGAAGATTCCAATTCAGAGCATTGCACCGAAGCCCTTAAAAAAGGTGGAGAAAAAGCCCTGTACCGCATAAGCTCCTATCAGGATCCCAACGAGCTGTTCGCCGTGGCCGATGCTTCCGGATGCACAGCGGTGCACCCCGGATACGGCTTTTTCGCTGAAGACTTCCGTTTTGCGAGAAGAGTGGAGCAAAGATCAAAAAAACTGAGCTTTATTGGTCCTTCCTGGAAGGTCATCCAGGAGCTGGGTGATAAAATAAACACCAAAAGACTGGCCAGAAAGCTTGAGGTCCCCACTGTCCCTGGTTCAGACAAGCCCATATTTGACGACCTGGAGGCAGAAGAGCTGGCCTCCTCTCTATTTTCCTTCCAGAAGGAAATGGGTGTTGAACAGCCGGTTATTCTGGTCAAGGCCTCTGCTGGCGGTGGAGGCATGGGGATAGAAGAGGTTGGCGATCTGGACCGGTTCCGCACTGTTCTCAGGAGGATAAAAAGTTATGCCAGAAGACAGTTCAGGGATGAAGGGGTGCTCATTGAACAGCGAATATTTGACTTTAATCATCTTGAAGTCCAGATCCTAGGGGATCATCATGGAGGTGTTGTCCACTTTGGAACCAGGAACTGTACTGTCCAGAGCTCGGGCAGGCAGAAGAGAATTGAAGTCGCCCCGGGTTTTGATCCCGAAAACATAAGCTATGCCTTTGATGCCTCCAGGGTCCTTTCCGACATAACCGAGTATTCCCTGCGAATGGCCCGGGAAGTTGGGTATGACAGTGTCGGCACCTGGGAATGGATAATCAGCCCTACAGGACACCCTTTTTTGATGGAGGTAAACACCCGGATTCAGGTGGAAAACGGGGTTTCAGCCATTATCTCAAGAATCAGGGGCCATGAAGTCAACCTTATCCGGGAACAGATCCGGGTGGGCCTAGGATCCAGGCTGGGCTACCAGCAGAAGGACATAGTATTCAAAGGGATGGGCATAGAATACAGAATACTTGCGGAAGATCCGGATAACAATTTTATACCCTGGGTTGGACGAATTGAGAACTTTTCATGGCCCGATCATCCCTGGCTCAGGATGTATACCCACGTGCCTGTGAACAGGCCATATGACATACCTACAGAGTTTGACCCCAACCTGGCCCTGGGAATAGTATGGGGAGAAAACCTGGATCAGGCCAAAAGACGCGGAAAAATGTTTCTGGATAAGCTTGTCCTTGAAGGGTTCAACCCCTCTGGGGAACCTTTGAAATCAAACGTAGATTTTTTGCGAAGGAATACTGATAAACTTCTGGTATTTTAATCCATTATTCCTCCTTTACTTGCCATTACCAATTAATCCTGAAAGTGTAAAAATATGACTCATATCGAAAAACAGATTCAAGACCTTACCGAACGGCTGGGATATATTGAAGATATATTTGGAAACCGCGAAAATGCAAACATCGCTCTTTTAAGATCCAAGCTGAACGACTTTAAAGCCCAGCTGTCCAGCCTTGATTCCGGGCAGCTTAAACGACAGCTCTCCTCTCTTGGTGATCTTTTCCTTTTTCTTGAGAATAAGCTGGAAAAGGAACTGACCCCCATGGACAAGGTTCGTATCGTCCGGCATCCTCAGAGAATCTGCCTTAAAGACATTCTGGAGAACGTATATGACAACTACACTGAAATCGGAGGTAAGGATGAATACAGTATTGACCCTTCAATGATCATTGCCAGGGCCTACATTACGCGCAAGGTGGGTAAAAAGACTTATAAGCAGCCGGTTATGGTTATGGGACAGGAAAAGGGCCACGGAGAGGAATTTCGAAACGGAGGTTCTGTTAAGCCCTGGGGAAACGCCAAGGCCCTGGAATATATGAAAGTTGCTGAAACTGAAAATATCCCCATACACACCTACATATTTACCCCGGGGGCATTTCCCATTGAAGACTATCCTGGAGCTGCTCAGCAAATAGCTAAAAATATTTACGTAATGGCCGGGTTGAAAGTCCCTGTGGTGGCCGTTTTCTCCGAGGGAGGGTCAGGCGGAGCCGAAGCCATTGGTCTTGCCGACACGAGAATAATGCTCTCCCACGGGTATTACTCGGTTATTTCTCCTGAAGGGGCCGCCGCCATTGAGGGACGGTTGCGGGATGGTCAAAGATCGACCCCTGAGCTGGTGGAGCGATGCGCGAGGCAACTCAAAATTAGCGCCAAAGACAACCTTGAAATGGGATATGTGGACAGGATCCTGCAAGAACCCCCCCTGGGGGCCAGGGCCGAGAATTTTGATTTTTTCAAAAAACTCAGACATGAAGTTATCCTGGCAACTGATGAAATAGTTCTTTCCGTTCGCGGGATGAAGCTTTTCAGAGCACTTGCCCTGCGTAAGCTGAGCAATCCAAACATTTACGTCAGATGGAGTCTGTCCCCCAAGTCCAGAGAGCGTCTGACTTGGCAGAGATATCAGAAATTCATGGCCATGAGCCGAAAGTTCCTCCTGGATAACACCTCAATCCTGGAAAAATCCTTTTCCAGGATCAATGACTACTCATGGTCTGTCTACGCATTCCTGCGTTATGAGTTCCTTGGCAGGCATCAGAGAAAGATAACCCACCTGGCCGAAGACGTTCAGGGCGAAGTTCAGGCCCTGTTCGGGAAGATGCTCAGCAAGGGCTCAAGAATTATCAGTAAAATCCCGGGACTGAAAAAAGAAAAAAAAGAGGCCTGCGAACTGACCACCCTGTCCTCCTGGGAATCAGGGATTTCCTGGGACGAACATTGCAGATACATAAGCCCCCAGGCCAACAAGGACCGGACCGTTACCTGCCCCAACAGCGATAAATTCGGCTGTCTCGACCTCTGGGCCCCAGATCTTTTCAGCGACTTTGCCGGCGTCTGCAGCTATTGCGGACACCATTTTCCCATGGAATACGAATGGTATCTGTTTAATGTCTTTGATCCCAGATCCATTAGAGAGTTTAATTCCAAAATAGAAAGCTCAAACCCGCTTTCCTTTGATGGTCTGGACATCAAACTGGAACAGGCCAAAAAAAGTTCCGGCCATAAAAGTGCCTGCATGACTTTTGAAGCCAGCATCAAAGGGATCAGGGTTGTTGTGGCCATGCTTATGGCCAGGTTCAGAGGCGGCAGCGTGGGAGTCGCAGAGGGTGAGAAGTTTATCCGGGCTGCTGAAACTGCCAGGAGGAAGCATCTTCCATTTTTCGCCTACATCCACGGAACAGCTGGGATAAGAATCCAGGAAGGCACCAGCGGGGTTATCCAGATGCCCAGATGCACTCTGGCTGTGCGCAGATACCTGGAACTGGGAGGCCTCTATCTGGTTTTATATGACACCAATTCATACGCTGGTCCTGTGGCCAGCTTTCTTGGCTGTTCGCCCTACCAGTTTGCGGTACGATCCGCCAATATCGGATTTGCCGGTCCCGGAGTAATAAGGGAGACTACAGGGCAGGATATACAGCCTCATTACCATAAGGCCTTTATGACTCTGTCCAGAGGACACATCCAGGGAATATGGGATCGAAGAGAAATCAGAAACAATCTGCATCAGGCCCTGATGACCATGGGCGGCGAATTTCTCTATTTCAGATAACCTAATTCATTTAACGCTCAATTTTTCACAGAGTAAGGAGCATCTTTTGATTGATATCACCTCGTTGCTTGAAGAGATAAAAAAGGCCCCTTATAAGGAACTGACTGTCTTCACTCCTCATTCAGGACGTATTGAGTTTGCCTTGAAGGAAGCAGGAACAACAGTTCATGGAGCCTCCGGCGTCTGGAACGAAAAGCCCGGGACACTTCTGGCCTACCTGACCCGTGAGGGCAACAGAAAGCCTGTATACGCCCCGGAGAAAGGAGAACTGGTCATGTTTCACGACATAGATGATCATCAGTTCGTTCAGGCCGGGACCCCCCTTCTTAAGATAAGGCATTTTCTGACCAAGCAGGAAGTAATCGACATCATCCT
The DNA here is from genome assembly GCA_003557865.1 of Desulfonatronovibrio sp. Classification (GTDB taxonomy): domain Bacteria; phylum Desulfobacterota; class Desulfovibrionia; order Desulfovibrionales; family Desulfonatronovibrionaceae; genus Desulfonatronovibrio. Next base: position 12,800 of record PWNK01000153.1, on the reverse strand, counting down.
GAAAAAAGCACTCCATCTCTTTTTGGCTCCGGAGAAAGGCAGGTACTATTTCGTTTCGGCCATTGACACCAAGCTCAAGGCCAAGGGCCTGGGCCATGTAAATATCAGACAGGGTGATGAGGTCCTGATAATCTCCAGGATGAAAAGAGAAACTGTACTTGTCTATGATGGTCCAGGAGGCATAATCTACACCACGTATTTCAATTCCAGCGATAGCGTTGAAGTCGGATCGCCTCTTTTGGGAGTCTGCCCCAATAACCAGGTGGAAGAAATCAAGGAAGTTGTTGCCAGGATTCAGTCAGGATGGGAGGAAAAGCAATAATGGGGGAATTGATCCAGATCAGGGTAACCGCGAGAATCCATGACAATATTGAGGCCTTCAACAGATGGCCCGCGTTGATTAAGCTGGCTTTTGGCCCGGTGCAGGAAAAAGTATTTAAGGAAAGAGACCTGCTGACTGAACTGGTTGAAGCCCTGCATGACAAACAGAGAATCCGGGATATCCCAGCTGAAACCGCCTCAAAAATTTCCGAGGGCATTATTTCGGTCAGTTCGCTGCTGAAAAAAATGCACTCCTTTCTGGCTGACCGCAAACCCTCGGATGCGGATAAGGTTTCGTATCAGCTTGAGGACCTGCTTGACAGAATGGAGCAAAGTATTGACGGTCAATAACTGATGACAATCAAGGGCTTGATTTTTTCTAAAAAAAGTATCTGTTTAGCGTTTCTAAAGAAAGCAGGGGACAGGCACTCCGGGCCCCGCTTGAACATAATTATGTGCTCAAAATGCCTTATTTTTTGGAACAAGTGGGTCCCGGAAGAGCCAGTCCCCATGCGACATGCAAAGCGCTAAGCAGATACTAAAAAAAGTGCCCTGGATCAAGGCAGTCCAGGATATACCCGGATGCCTTCAATGCATTAACGCCTGATCAGCTTTCATCTTTTTACCAACCTTTCAAAACCAGGAGGTATCATGGCCGGCTCCATGAATAAAGCAATACTTGTAGGCAGGCTGGGACAGGATCCGAAGCTGGCTTACGCGGCCAGCGGGGTGGCTGTGGCCAATTTCAACATAGCCACAGACGAATCCTTCACTGACCGGGACGGAAACAAGGTGGACAGGACAGAATGGCACCGGATAGTCGTTTTCGGAAAACAGGCTGAACTGTGCTCCAATTATCTTTCCAAAGGCAGTCTGGTTCTGATTGAAGGCAGTCTGCAGACCAGAAAATGGCAGGATCAGCAGGGACAGGACCGCTACACAACAGAAATCAAAGCTCAGCGCGTCCAGTTTCTTGATTCAAAAGCTCAGGGAGGACAGTCTTACGTCCAGGCCCCAGATCAGGAACAACAGTCGGTGAGTCAGCCCAGACAATCAAAAGAGCAGATGGGACCAGCCTTTCCTTCAAAAGCAGGAGGAATGGATGACGCACCGTTCTGACATTTGCCGGAAATTCCTGACTTCAGACGTAATTATTTGACTAATGTTTAACTATCAAATAATGTTTAATGTTTATTTTTTGCGCGAGAGTGGCGGAATTGGCAGACGCACTGGACTTAGGATCCAGCGGGATAACCGTGGGGGTTCAACTCCCCCCTCTCGCACCAGCTGGATTTTTTTACAGAAATAAACCGCTATAAGCGGCCGGAAAACAAAAGAGGTCAGGGAGTTCATCCTTGAATTAATGAAAACAATTATGATTTCAGGCTGAATTTCAGTCTGAACTTCTTACAGGGAGGTTCTTTTTTAATGCAGTATAACACCGTAGATGTTTCCCCGGTAAAAAAACAAATCAACATCGAGGTTCCTGCTGAAGAGGTCCATGCGGCTCTGGCCGCCACAGCCTCACTTTACCGTAAGGATGTGGAAATCAAAGGCTTTAGAAAGGGAAAGGTTCCTTCATCAGTGGTTGAAAGCAGATTCAAAAAACAAATATATAACGAAGCAACCAATGATTTGATCAATCTGCATATTAACCAGATAATCAGCGAGCTTAATCTCAACCCCTTGTCACGAATAGACGTGGATGCCGGAGAAATGATCAAGGGAGAAGATTTCAAATACACCATCAGCTTTGAAATTTCTCCTGAGTTCGAGTTACCCGAATACAGCGACATTAACATTGAAGAAGAGGAAGTGGAAGTCAACCCTGATGAAGTGGAAAGGGTGATCCAGAGAGTCAGAAACAACCTGGCTGAACTTGTGCCTGTTGAAGAATCCAGGCCCCCCCGGGACGGTGAAACCGTGGTAATTGATTTTCAGGCTTTCAAGGACGGCAAACCAGTGGAAGGGATCAAGGTTGATAATTTTCAGATGAACCTTGGAGAGGGCAGCGCCCTGGAATCCTTTGAGAAGCTGGTTAAGACCCTTACTCCTGGTCAGACAGATGAGGCTGAAATTACTCTTCCCCAGGACTTTATCAACAAAGATCTGGCGGGTCAGAATGTTTTAATGCGCATTACCCTGCATTCCATAAAGGAGAGAATCCTTCCAGACGTTGATGATGAGCTTGCTCAAAAGGCTGGAGGTTTTGAGAGCATAGAAAAATTTAGGGAGATCATTGAAAAGTCCTATTTGGAATCAAGGAAGCAGCTCAATAAAAGCTCAGCCCAGAAAAAAGCCCTGGATAAGCTGAAGGCAGAGGTTGATTTTCCCTTACCCGAGTCTCTGGTGGAAGGACGAATTGAGCAAAAAATTTCTGAACTTAGAACAAAAACTGAACAACGGGGTAAAAGCTTTGAATCTTTAGGCCGTACCAGGGAAGAACTCCAGGAACAGTTCAAGGCCGAAGCTGAAGACCTGGTCAAGTCACAGCTGTTCCTTCTGGCCGTGGCTTCCAAGGAGGAACTGAGCGTCGACCCCCAGGAGGTTGATGCTTATATCAGGAATCAGGCGGCCTCAAGCGGCCAGGATTTTGAAAAGCTTAAGGGCTTTTATGAACAGAACAATCTCATGTTTGCCATCAAGGACACCATTCTGGCTGACAAGGCCATGGAAAAAATTTATGAAAAGGCTGAGGTCAAGATAGTCCCTCCTTCAAAACAACAAGAAGCAGTTCAGCAGGATGAGCAGGACGTCCAGCCATAACTTTGAACATCCACTGCAGCCTTGATATTCCCTGGGCTTTTGAATTTCGTTCCCGGAGGCTGCTTCGGGAACGGAACCAGATTCTTTGACCGAATATGACTGCCCGGTTACAAAATTATCAAAACCGCCTGTACTTTATTGACATTCCCGCGTTATTCCTGTTTACTATAAATATCTGCCTGCTGCATGAATTCCATGCAGGCTGATCAATACTCGTCATACTCAGGAGACATAAATGAGCTATAACATTCCCATGGTTATTGAAAGCACTGGAAGGGGTGAAAGAGCCTACGACATCTATTCCAGACTGTTAAAGGACCGGATCATCCTTCTGGGCACACCTATTGACAACAACATATCCAATCTTATCTGTGCCCAGCTGCTTTTTCTGGAATCGGAAAATCCGGAAAAGGAAATAAACTTTTATATCAACTCTCCGGGTGGTTCAGTAACTTCAGGCATGGCCATTTACGATACGATGCAGTACATTTCTTCACCGGTTGCCACGCTTTGCCTGGGACAAGCGGCCAGCATGGGAGCTCTGCTCCTGGCTGCCGGTGAAAAAGGAATGCGCTATTCTCTGCCCCACAGCCGGATCCTCATTCACCAGCCCATGGGGGGGTTCCAGGGTCAGGCTACTGACATTGATATTCAGGCCAAGGAGATTATCCGGCTCAAGGCCACGCTCAATGAAATTCTTTCCAGGCATACCGGGACAAAACTGTCCAAGGTTGAACATGACACTGACCGGGATTATTACATGAGCGCCCAGGAAGCCCAAAAATACGGCATTATCGATAATGTGCTCACTTCAAGATCGGACATCGACGCTCTGACCCCGGGCGAAAAACGCTAAGATACTGGAGACTATCAATGCCCAAGAAAAAAAAGCCCTATATTTATGACCTTTGCTGTTCCTTTTGCGGCAAAACACAGGAAGAAGTGGACAGGCTTATCGCGGGTCCAGACGTTTATATCTGCAATGAATGTGTACATCTTTGTGATGAAATCATTGCACAGGACCATGAGGCCGAGGAACAGGAAGGAGATTTCCTCCTGCCCCCTTCAGAAATAAAAACAGCCCTTGATGATTATGTCATTGGACAGGATGAAGCCAAAAAAACCCTGGCTGTGGCTGTCTACAACCATTACAAGAGGGTCAGATACGCCAGAAAAAAAGATGAGGTTGAGCTGGATAAAAGTAATATCCTGCTCATAGGCCCCACTGGTTCAGGCAAGACCCTCCTGGCTCAGACCCTGGCCAGGATACTCAGGGTTCCTTTTGCCATTGCTGACGCCACTACCTTAACCGAAGCAGGATATGTAGGCGAGGATGTTGAGAACATACTTGTCCAGCTCGTTCAAAACGCCGACTATAACCTCGAGTCGGCTGCCAAGGGCATTATTTACATTGATGAGATTGACAAGATTTCCAGAAAAACCGACAGCCCTTCTTTGACCAGAGATGTCTCCGGCGAAGGTGTGCAACAGGCCCTGCTCAAAATTATTGAGGGAACTGAGGCCAATATTCCTCCCAAAGGCGGACGAAAGCATCCTCAGCAGGAATTTATCCGCCTTAACACGTCAAACATCCTGTTCATTGTCGGTGGGGCATTTATTGGTCTGGACAGTATTGTCAGGCAGAGAATCCAGAAAAGCAGCATGGGTTTTGGTGCGGACCTCATGAACAAAAAAGGTGAGTCCAGCGATGCCCTGGTCCGGATGGCCCATCCGGCAGACCTCATCAAATACGGCCTCATCCCTGAATTTGTCGGTCGAATCCCTGTGGTGTCCTCTTTATGCGAACTGACGGAGAACGACCTCATCAGGATCCTCAGTGAACCCAAAAATGCCCTGGTCAAACAGTATCAGAAAATGATGGAACTTGACCATATCAGCCTCAGATTCACCAAAAACTCTCTAAAGGCCATCGCCCAAAAGGCACTGGAAAGAAAGACAGGCGCAAGAGGGCTTAGAAATGTCATGGAGAGCATCATGCTGGACATAATGTACAGACTTCCGTCCCTGAAAGGAGTCAGAGAGTGCATTATCAACAAGGCGGTGGTGGTGGAAGGCATGGAGCCCCTGCTCATATACGAACAGGAGGCAAAATCAGCCTGATCTGTATCTGCTGTCTCTGCTATAGGCTTTTGTTGCTGCAAAAGTCCTGGACAGCCTCCTGAAGGGTCTGGGCAGCCAGAAAGGCGCAGTGATGCTTATCTTCCGGCAGACCAGGCAGCTTTTCCAGAATATTTTCTCCCAGGACTGAAGCAGCTTCTTCAATTTCTCTGCCCACTGCCAGTTCACAGGCAACAGAACCGCAAACCACACTGGGCCCGCATCCATCACTGAAAAAACTAGCCTCAATTATCCTGCCATGCTCGAATTTCAGGTATATCTCCACACTGTCCCCGCATGATCCCGTCAACCTCGCTCTGGAGTGGCAATCGTTCATTCTGCCCATATATAACGGTTCTTTCCAGCGCTTAAAAACCTCTGGACCATAAGCCTGCAGGGTCTGATCATATATTTTTTCCTGCAGTTCATCCAGATGAGCCTCTAAATCTCTGTTCAAATTCGGCCTCCCTTGGAGATCAATTTAATCTTTGATCTTGGATCATATCTGTTTAGCGCTTTGCATGTGGCACGGGGAATGGCTCTTCCGGGACCCACTTGTCTCAAAAAATGAGATATTTTAAGCCCAAAATGATGCTCAAGTGGGTCCCGGAGTGCCTGTCCCCTGCTTTCCTTAAAAGCGCTAAACAGATACCTTTGATCAAGGTGTTTAAAAAAACAAAAGATACCCTTCAAGTCCACGTGTCCCAAGGCATGGTGTCAGTTCTTAATACTCCAGCCTGGACTCCAAATCCTGATCAATGGCAACCAGAATAGTCTTGATAGCCCGGTCAACTCTGATTTTTCCCTGGTCCTGCCCTTTTATTTTGCGCACGTCCCTGACCCTGGAACAGGTAACCACAGCCTTGAGATCATTTTTTCGACAGCTTGACAACGCAGCAATATTAGCCGCCTCCTCCAGGGACCTTTGAGGAACATGAACCTGATCATGAGCCTTTTTCAAAATGACGTGAGCCCCGGGACCACCTTGAACATGAAACCATAGATCATGAGGTCTGGCTTCAGTGCTCAAAAGCCTGTGCCCGGCCTGTCTGCTTCTGGCCTTTAAAATCAAAAATCCGTCACTTGATCTGAAACGCCTGGCAACAGATCTCAAGCCGGTACTCCTGGTTGTGCCGGACTTTTCTGAAGCCTTTGATCCAGGAGTAACGTCAGTCAATAAGGAGCATGGAGCAGCGCTTATCTGCCGCAGAAGCTCTTTTTCTCTTTTCTGGATAAATTCAAGGCCCCGTCTGCCCTTGGCCGCCTTTTCAAAGAAAAAGTTCATGTTTTCCAGGACAGTCTTGCGGGGATCAAGCCTGATTGGGCATGCACCGTCATCATGTCCGCTGAGTATAATTTCTTCCATTCTGGAGCGGGGGTCAAGAAGGTGAAGATTTGACTTTATCAGGTGACCGGTTTCAGCCCCTTTTACCATCTTTTCAAGTCGTTCTCTGTCCTTTTTGATCTTGGCAAGATTTTTTTGAAGCCTTTTCTTGTGGATATCTTCACTTTTTTGTTGGTCATCAGGACCGGTAATTATCCTTTGAACTTCAGGAAGGCCCCAGGCTTGGGATGCCGCCAGGGCTGTGTCAAAACGCTGGAGTACCCGGCCATCAGCTGGCAGAAAGCAGCCCATCTGAATATTGCCTTTTACGTTCTCATACAGATAAAAACCTTGAGCCTTTGCCTGTTTCAAATCTTGGAGTAGAATCCCGGCCTGCTCCCTGCCCAGACTGGTCAGTGCATGACGCAAGGGAGGAGTAATATGAGGAAACTCTTTCCAGATTTCCTCCCGGCCTGCTATCTCTTCTATCCCTGGCCAGGAAAGTTCTGAATCAGGCGCAGCCAACCCTGATTGAAGATAGACACCCCGGCAAATATCCAGCAACAGCAAGTCACGGGATGCCGAGAGGTGAAACGCCGCCCTGCGCTGTGGCCATAAATTGACAAGGCCGGTAATTGTTTTGTTCTTGATTCTCTTTCGAAGCCACATGGCCTGAGCCGATGGCTGCAGGGGGTTGGCCAGTTTATGTCTGGAGATGAATAAAAAGCCCCCTTTGCGGGTGTGAAAGAAAACAAGATGTTCAGAGCTTCCAAAACAAAAAGTCCATACACCAGGAGCCGGCATATAGACTTTTTTAATTCTAAGCCCTTTTATTCTGGAATATAGCTCCTCAACTGCAAAACGAAAAAAGTTTGCTTCCATTTTTTCGCAGCAAATGGATACTGCGCTTGACTGACATTTGATTTTTCCGGTTAATGGCGCCGGTTAAAAAAAGGTGTTTGTTTATCCTGAAAGTGTATTCATGAATTAAAGACTGTAGCCATGAAAAATTCAGGAAAGTTTATTCGCCCTGCATTGCCTCTGCCTGTTCCTGCCTGCTTTTGCACTTTATGCACAGGGTAGTTACCGGGCGGGCTTTGAGCCTTGCTGTAGAAATGTCATCTCCGCAGTCGTCGCAAATCCCGAAACTCCCGTTTTCTATTCGCTCCAGAGCCTGGTCGATCTTCTGGATCAGCTTGCGATCCCTGTCCCTTAATCTGAGAATAAATGCTCTGTCTGATTCCGCAGAGGCCCTGTCAGCAGGATCTGCATACATTTCACGATCTTCAGTCATATCTTCAATGGTGCTTTCACCTTTATGCTGTATATCCTGACGCATTTTCTTAAGCAGGTCTCTAAAATATTCGATATCCAGACTGTTCATTTTAATATCCTCCCGTTCATAAAAATATTTACATTAGCACTTAATCATTGCAATGTAAAGATTATTCACCCCCCTCAAACCAAGCTATTTTCTTGATAAGCCCCAGCTGATTTTTCTTGAGGTTTCTTTTGTTCCCAACTCCCTGGCATAACCAGAGATCAGAGATCAGACGTCAGAGTCCGGTAAAGTAATAAGAACCAATCCTGTTCAAGTCTTATGGAAAGGCAACCGTGGAAGATCAAGCAGCGCAAGGACACGAAGCCTCAGTCCCAGGCAGATCTTTAACGCAGAGATTAACCAAAAACCATGGTCAATAGTTGCTTTTTTTATTACATTACAGCTTCCAGCAGTTAAATGAGACAGTGAACCGGGGAAAGCTCAGGCAGGATAATTTTACTCAGGATGATTAGAGATCACCATGCGCCTTATCCAGTCTTCCATTATTGAAACAATTATCAACGAGGCCTTGCGCAGACCGGATCAAAAAGTTGCCAAAGCTTTACGCGGTCCGCACATGGTGGCGATTTCCAGCGGGTCAAACACTGGGCTAAGTTCTGTGCCTCTGGGGGCAGCTAAGTCTGGACAGGCATTTCCCGGTGTTGGCGACTCCGTCCACGGCTTGGCCACAAGACTCTGCTGTCAAGGTACAATAGATGCTTCCTGGGGCCTGGCAGCAGTCAACTTGCTGCTGAACACCCGGATGTCCGGTCCCGGGACCAAGGTGCAGGAGCTTATATCCACCCTGGGAAAAGGGAAAAATGTGGCCATCGTTGGACATTTTCCCTTTGTGGAAAAAATGGGCTGGGAATTTAAAGCATTCTGGGTCCTTGAGTTGATCCCCAGGCAGATGGACTCTCCGGAATGCATGAAAGAGGAAATACTGCCCAAAGCTGATCTTATAGCTATAACGGCTACAACCCTGCTCAATAATTCTCTGGCGGATATTTTAAATCTGACCAGAAAACACGCAGTCAGGATCATGCTCGGTCCCAGCACCCCCCTGACTCCTGTTCTTTTTGAACTGGGCATGGACTATCTCGGCGGAACCCTGGTTCTAGACCCCCAAAAAGCCCTGGCAGGAATCAGTAAAGGGCTGCCTTTCAGAAAACTGGACGGAGTGAGTTTTACCCTCATGCATAAACAATAATCCCGGACTGCTGCTGTTTTATGGGCAACCGCTAGCTGCCGAAGAATGCTCTGTGCATTTCCAGACAATTAATTCTTGACACTTTTTGGGCTCTGCCTTATCAATTTTTTTCTCTTAAGCGGGAGTAACTCAGTGGTAGAGTGCAACCTTGCCAAGGTTGAAGTCGCGGGTTCAAATCCCGTCTCCCGCTCCATCTGTGCAAGGCGGCATAGCCAAGTGGTAAGGCAGCGGTCTGCAAAACCGCCATTCTCCGGTTCAAATCCGGATGCCGCCTCCAGATTTCTGCGGGAGTAACTCAGTGGTAGAGTGCAACCTTGCCAAGGTTGAAGTCGCGGGTTCAAATCCCGTCTCCCGCTCCAGTAAATAAGGATGCAACTTTACTGTCCACCCCGTTATTCTCCCCGGCAGCCACCAGGTTCCGCCTTAGAACTCCGAAATAATTTCAGGGGAGGTCCAGCCATTGAACTGGCCTGGTTCATCTGGCAGCGGCCGACCACATAAGATGAAAGGAGACTTTTTTGGATATTTCCCAGACCCTCGCGGATAAAAATCTTGATGATCTTCTAGCTGATGTTTCCAAAAAATACCAAGTGGTTTTTGAAGATGTTAAGGTAGGGGAGCATCGTCTGCAGATCCTTCAGATAGCAGACCTTGAAAAACATATTGACCGTCTGGCTGAGGAGTCCAGGGAAAGGATCGAGCTTCCCTTTTGGGCAAAAATCTGGCCGTCTTCTATACTTTTAAGCTACTTTCTGACATCAGGAACTCTTGATAAAACACAGGGCAGAATTATTGAACTGGGATGCGGCATTGGTCTGGCCGGCCTTTTCGCCGCTTCCAGCGGATATAATGTAGTTCTGTCCGACTACAGTCATGACGCTCTCATGTTCTCCCAAATCAACATTCTCAAAAATAATCTTCAAGACAGGGCCAGGGTAATCAAGGCGGATTTCACCAAAGACAGGCTGGATCAGAGGTTTGAGTACATCATTGGCTCTGAAATTTTTTATCAGGAAAGCGGGTACCGGGGACTGGTAAAATTTCTGCTTCACCACCTGAACGCTACTCCTGCCTGTGAAGTCATCCTGGCAGCCGACTACCGAAGAGGGGCCAAAAAATTTTTTCAGCTCGCCGACAGGGAGTTTTATATCAGTCAGAAAAACATAGGCTATAAAGGACACTCCGCCCAGAACGGACAGGAAAAATTCCTGTGTGCCATCTACAGAATGAAGGCAAAAAAGAGATGATCACCATAGGCAAATCCCTGAAACAATACACTGCTGACGCGGATAAGGCCGTCAGTCCCCGGGAAACCGTTGACCGGGTAACCGCAGCTTTTGAAAAACACGGCAAAGCAATTCTCAAAGATCTTAAGCGCATTGATACAGGAAGACTGAGGATCCCGGTATATTTCAGCTACTACGGATCTAAAGCCAGAGAAATGGGCGTTCCCAAACGTCAGCAGATGGGCAAGGGAGCATCACCGATTCAATCCCGGTGTTCCGCCTTGATGGAGCTGGCTGAAAGATATTCATACTTTGGTTTTGTAAATAATGCAGACAATTTTGTTCATGCTGGCTGGAAGGAAGCAAAATCAAGATGGGGGGCCAAACTGATACCCACAGAAGAAATCATCAAGTCCGTGGGAGAGGATATACCCGCTGACAAAGCCGATGCCGTTCTTGATCTTATAACCTGGCGCTTCACTCCCGCAACAAGAATATCTGCCGGCAGGGAAGAGTACGTGCCCCTGGACTGGTTCAAAAAACTCAATGAATTCAACGGCAGCAGTGCAGGAAACACCTTCGAGGAATCCATCCTTCAGGGGGCATGTGAACTTGTGGAAAGGCATACCAACGCTGTCCTGGACAGGGAGCGCCCGCAAACATCCACCATCAATCCCGGATCCATCACCAATGCTGCCCTCAAAGAACTGCTTTCAAGGTTCACAGAAAATGGAATCAGGGTCTGGCTGAAGGACCTGAGCTTTGGCTTTCCTGTCCCGACAATAGGCGCTTTAGCCTATGATCCCCAGACATTTCCCCAGCTCAGTGAAATTGTTTTTGCAGCTGGAACTGCAACTGATCCGGACAAGGCCGCTATCCGAGCCCTGACCGAGGTGGCCCAGCTGGCCGGGGATTTTCACACCGGCAGCAATTACGAAGCTTCAGGCCTGCCCAAGTTTTGTTCTCTTGATGAAATTAAATGGCTGACAAGTGGTGGGCTTGTTGATCTTTCGGATCTCCCGGACATCTCTCATGACGATATGGGCAAAGAGCTCAATGATCTTTGCCATGGGCTTTTAAGCCTGGGTTTTTCTTTGTACTCTCTTTCCACCATGCATCCTGATCTGGATATTCCGACCAATTACAGTTTTGTGCCTGGCTTTCTGTTCAGGGAAAGAACTCCCCAGGCATGTCTGGGTCTGTTCGTGGGACGCATCCTGGCAGAAGAAGCTGACCCGTCATCTGCCGGAAAAAAACTTGAGCAGCTGGGAAATATCTATTCGGGATCCTTCTTTCTTCCTTTCTTTAGGGGCCTGCTCAACCTGCGTTTGCAAAATTTCGATCAGGCCATGCACTTTTTTCTTGAAGCGGACCATGTACAGCCTGACAGTGAATCATCGGCCCTGAACGCCTTTTACTGCGCCTACACCCTGTCTCTTCAGGAGTTGTGGCAGAAAACCCTGCCCTTTCTTGACAGGGCCATTGAGCTTGATCCATTGGTCAAAGAATATTTCAATCTGCGGGGAGTAGCTCATTATAAACAGAAAGAATACGAAAAGGCAGGTCACGACTTTCAAAAAGCCCTTGAACTTGACAGCGGGTCAGCCACGGATATGGCTAACCTGGGTCTCTGCTACCAAAAAACAGGACGCAAAATGGCTGCCGTAGAAATGCTCACCAGATCACTTGAGCTGGACCCAACACTTTCTTATGCCAAAAAAAGTCTTGATGAAATCCGTTTGTGAATATAATATGAAATTTAGCCAATAAAGGCATTGACAAAAAAGTGTTATGGACTTTAAATTGAAATTGTCCAGTTGAACAAAAATTGAAATCTTTTCATGAATCAAATGCGTTTTGCATTTGACGCTGACAAGGTCGGCGATTGTTTCGAAAAATCAATTAAGGAGGTATTAGCATGGCAGTTGTGGAATTTCAGGGGAAACAATTTGAAGTTGACGAAGATGGTTTCCTGCAGAGGTTTGAGGACTGGAGCCCTGAATGGGTTGATTATGTCAAAGAAAGTGAAGGGATCAAGGAACTGACCGATGAGCACCAAAAGGTCATTGAATTCCTGCAGGACTATTACAAGAAAAATGGCATCGCACCCATGGTCCGCATTCTTTCCAAGGTGACCGGATTCAAACTGAAACACATCTATGAGCTGTTTCCCTCCGGACCGGGTAAGGGAGCCTGTAAAATGGCCGGACTTCCCAAGCCAACCGGTTGTGTTTAACCCAAAGCAGAATTTCAGCTTCAAAAAGCGGGCCCACAGGCCCGCTTTTTTTTATGACTTGACAGTCACAAGCTTTCTGACAGCGCCTTGTGCTTACTGACAATTTCCGGAATTTTAATGTTTTCAAATCATTATCATCTTTAACCAGTATCTTCTCAATAAGACCGGGCAGCCTTTCCTCGGTATTTCGTGCTATCTGGACCCCGGCCTGCGCCGGGGTGACGGAATGGAGTGCCGCGTTGGCGAGTTCTCTCGGTCGTCACCCCGGCGCAGGCCGG
>PWNK01000020.1 GCA_003557865.1 Desulfonatronovibrio sp. | reverse complement strand
GGATAATTCTCCACTGTGAAACAAGACTGGAAGTAACTGCTCACCATAATTTATCCTGGAGCCTGGCCGGTTTTCTTATGTTGCAAAACTCCCTGTCGCGGCTCCGTAAGACAAAACCTGTATTTTTTGGGTTTAATAAAACAAGTTCTGGTTTTGCCTAACGCAGCCGTCGACGGTCAAACAATGCAACATTTGGGAACCCGGCCAGGCTCCAGTCTTTTGAGTTTTGTGCAAGGTGTGGTCAATAGTTACGAAATTGAAAAGTAATTATTCATCATAACCTTAGCCTCAGGCAGGCCTCTGGTATTGCGGTTAGACAAAAGCTATGGCGGGTGGTTACACAAGAAAAATATCATGCATAGTGCCGGACCGGGAGGTGACCTGTCCTGCACCAGCTAACGGGTATGGCAGGTGATGTTTCCAACGGAACCTTGTCCATAACAAGACAAGGAGTTGCCGGCATCTACTTATTTGACTATGACCTGATGAAATTATATACTGTAAGACTTTAATTGTGTGGTTCAAGTTTAAAAACCCATCACCCCCCTGAGCATAGGAAAGCTATATGTCATGGATGCTTCTCCTGGACGCTGGAAACTCAAATATCAAGCACAGTTTAGCCGGCGAAAAGGGACTCAAGTCTGTTCTCTGCCTGCCGACCGACATCAGGGAAACCTCTGATTCTCTTGGACTTAAGATTTTTCATTATTTACAGCTGGAAAGAGTTTCTCCGGGAGAAGTTTCCGGCTGGGTGGTTTCTTCGGTGGTTCCTCTTCTGGACGAAGTCATAGCCGGGGCCTGCCGCAGATTCTGCGGCTGTCCCTGTTTTTTTGTGCCCGGGGATATTGATCTGCCCATCAAAAATAAATATCATCGACCCGCTGAAGTTGGTTCCGACCGTCTGGTCACTGCCTTTGCCGCCAGGAGATTGTTTTCCGCCCAGGGTATTATTGTCATTGACTTCGGCACGGCCACTACTTTTGACTGTATAGCAGATAACGATTATCTCGGCGGACTGATCTGTCCGGGGATCAACTCTTCCATAAAAGCCCTTAGCTCTCAGACTGCCAAGCTGCCTCAGTTTTCCCTTGAATACACCGGCCATGACCTGGAAATCGGGTGCAGTACCGCGCAGAGTCTCAGTCAGGGCACTCTTTTCGGATTCGCGGACATGGTCCAGGGACTTATCAAGCGGCTCAAGCTCAAACTTCCCGGGCAGTCACTGGTGGTGGGAACCGGGGGTGTGGCTGAAAAACTGATGCCTTTGTGTCAGTCCATGGATGAGGTGCGGCCGACTCTGCTTCTGCAGGGCCTGAATATACTATGCCTGGAAAACAAATTGATTGAACCTGACAGGACAATCCTTTAACAGCGGGAGAAAATAATGAGTATTATATCTGATATCATGGCAAGGCAGATCCTTGATTCCAGAGGAAATCCAACCATAGAAGTGGAAGTGGTACTTGAATCCGGCCTGACAGGGCGGGCCTCAGTTCCATCAGGGGCCTCCACCGGAACTAGAGAGGCCCTGGAACTGAGGGATGGAGAGAAGGAATACGGCGGTAAGGGGGTCACCAAGGCCATCAACAATGTCCTGGAGAATATTGCCAACGAGGTCATCGGAATGGATGCCCTGCGTCAGGTTGAGATTGACGAGTTCATGATTGATCTGGACGGAACAGACAACAAGTCCAATCTGGGGGCCAACGCCATGCTTGGAGTCTCCATGGCCGTGGCCAGGGCCGCGTCCAAATATGCCGGACTGCCACTTTACCAGTATATCGGAGGAGTCAATGCCAAGATCCTTCCCGTTCCCCTGATGAACATCATTAACGGCGGGGCTCATGCCGCCAACAACCTTGATATCCAGGAATTCATGATCATGCCTCTGGGTGCCAACACCTTTTCCGATGCCCTGCGCATGGGAGCTGAAACCTTTCACGCCCTCAAGTCCATCCTGTCCAAAGACGGGCTGTCAACTTCCGTAGGCGATGAAGGCGGTTTTGCACCCAATCTCAAGAGTCATGTCCAGGCCTTTGAGTACATCATGAAGGCCATTGAGGAAGCAGGTTATCAGCCCGGAGCGGAAATCGCCCTGGCCATCGATGCAGCCGCCTCGGAATTCTACAGGGATGGAAAATACCATTTTTCGGGTGAAAAACTGGTCCTCAGTGTGGATGAAATCATCGCCTACTACCAGGAACTGGCCTCCAGGTTCCCCCTTATCTCTGTTGAGGACGGCCTTGCTGAAGGAGACTGGGAAGGCTGGCGCAAGTTTACTTCCCTGGCTGACGATTCGCTGCAGATAGTCGGCGATGATATTTTTGTGACCAATCCGGGCATCCTTGCTGAAGGAATATCCACGGGAGTGGCCAATTCCATACTGATCAAACTTAATCAGATCGGTACCCTGACTGAAACTCTGGATACCATTGAAATGGCAAAATCAGCTGCGTACTCCACGGTCATTTCCCATCGTTCCGGAGAAACCGAGGATTCATTCATCGCTGACCTGGCTGTGGGAATCAATGCCGGCCAGATCAAAACTGGTTCCCTGTGCCGCAGCGACCGTCTGGCCAAGTACAACCAGCTCTTGCGCATAGAGGAAGAGCTTGAGGATCAGGCCATATATTTTGGTCCGGCCATGGCCATGCAGTGGTTCGGAGAAAAGTAAGGTGCTGGTTCTGGATGGAAAAGCTGTAGCCTCCAAGGTAAGGCAGAAGCTCAGAAGTGAAATCGCGGAGCTTCTGCCCCGGACCAAAAGATCCCCCGGCCTGGCGGTCATCCTGGTGGGTGATGATCCCGCTTCAGCGGTTTACGTGCGCAATAAGGCCAAAAGCTGCGGGGAGGTGGGCATTTATTCCCGGGAGTTCAGGCTGGATGCCGATGTTTCCCAGGAAGACCTGGAGAAGCTTATCCTGGATTTGAATCAGGACACCTCTGTACACGGAATTCTTCTGCAGCTGCCACTGCCCGGAAACCTGGATGCCAACGCCTGTCTGAAACTCATAAGTCCGGGAAAAGATGTGGACGGTTTCCATCCTGAAAGTGTGGGCAGGCTCACCCTGGGCCTGCCGGGATTTCGCTCCTGCACTCCGGCCGGGATCATGGCTCTTCTGGACCATTACCAGCTGGATGTCTATGGAAAAGACTGTGTTGTCCTCGGCAGAAGCAACATCGTGGGCAAGCCTCTTGCACTGATGCTCCTGGCCGGAAATGCCACGGTTACAGTATGTCATTCCAGGACTTCAGACCTCAAAGGCCATGTTTACAGGGCTGATTTTGTTTTCGCGGCGGTGGGAAAGCCCGGGTTTGTCACAGCGGAGATGATCAAACCAGGAGCCGTGGTTGTTGACGTGGGCATAAACAGGACCCGGGAGGGCCTGGTGGGGGACTGTGATTATCAAGGTATCATGGAAAAGGCCCTGGCCATGACCCCGGTTCCCGGAGGGGTCGGGCCCATGACCATTGCCATGCTTCTGGAAAATACGGTGACTTCCTGGAAAAGTGCCTTCAGCCTTTGATGACGCTGCCCGGCGCGCCTTTTCCCATGAGCCGTCATGCATCTCTGGATTCAAGAAGGATGCCCCCATGATCATGGGAGAATACATTATTGCCGGGACGGACTGGCCCGGATTTTTTTCCGGGAGGGGCAAATGAGTTTTTCTGCCTTTTTCTCAACTGATAAGTATGCCCGCGTATCCCACCACCCTGGAATAATCATGGTTAACCTCTCCCGACGTTGAGTAATCCACCAGAAGAGATTTTTTGGCGCCAAGCTCCCTGACGCAGGCCAGTCCCAGGACCATGGGCAATACTCCGCACATGGAAATCCTGTTGGCCAGAACTACCCGGTAAAGATCTTCAGGGTCGATGTTCAGTATCGGGTCAATGGCCAGACGGTCTATTTTTTCAGCCTGCTGGTGAGATATGTAATGGCTCATGTCTGAACTGACCACCAGGGAGACATCTTCACCCAGGTTTTTCAGGGCCAGGCCCAGGTTTTTACCTGCTGCCAACAGGACCTCAGGATCAGGCTCGGCCACGGCTATGGGGGCCATGGAGAATCCATTGAGCACTGCCGACAGAAAGGGCAGAATTACCTCCAGGGAGTGTTCACGGGTATGAGCTTCATGGTCAGCAATGAATCCAGGAATATTCAGAACGGCCTGGACCAGTTGCGGATCAATGGGCACCTCAAGACCGGGCAAAGACCAGTTCCCTTCCGGCCAGACAGCAATTTTCTCCCCCCTGCCGGTATGGTTGGGACCTATGAGGATAATTTTTTGTGCCAGCCTGGACCTGGCAAAGGTCTTTCCCGCTGTACTCCCGGAAAAAACATAACCTGCATGAGGGGCCATGGCCAGAAGGGTTTTCTCGGCTGAAGGTTCACCCTGCAGATACTCAGAAACCTCGAGGCGCAAGCTCCGGGCGTTTCCTGGATAAAACTGTCCCGCGACTACTGGTTGTCTGTTCATAATTTCCCCCTGAAAAAATCAAATCTTCGAGCCTGCCGCACTGGTTTATCATGAGCAGCGGCTCAGTTTATCAGCCAGGTTGTCACCTGTTATCCAGGACGTTCACGGTGCGTACTTCTCAGCTTCGGTGGTCAGGCGCCTGGTATTGAGGTCTGACCCGGCCATTCTGCTGAAAACGTCATCAGGATAGTCCCTGATGATTTCATTGAGCACTCTTTCCCATTGTTCATACTGGTGGTTCAGTCTGTACATCCTTGCCAGGCGGTAAAGAATGCCGGGCATTTCCGGATCATCTTCCAGAACATGGTTCTGGTACTCCAGGGCCCATCCCAGGGCTTCCCTGATTCTGCCTGTCCTTGAAGTGGCTTCAATGAGCATGTCCAGGTTGGTCCTGATATTTGTCAGATTATTCTCCTGTTGATCCATGAACAGGGCAAGTGACTCCTGGGCAAAAACATATGCCTTTTCATAATCAGTCTTTGAAAGCGCATCCTGGGCCAGGAAAAAGAGGGCATAGGCCCTTTGGCTGCCGGGAAAAGCGGTTTCCACAGCCAGGTTTCTCCAGATAGGCAGGGCCTGATCCTCCATGCCCATGTTCTGAAGGGCGAGGGCGTTGGCATAGTCGAGCTGAAGTTTCTTGTCTTCAGGAAGATCCAGGTCATGAACTTCCTGAACCAGATCCATGATTTTCTCCCAGTCCCGCATTTCCAGATATATTCCAAGAACCAGGGACAGAGCATTGACCTTATGGTCGCCGGTCCGGGCCTGGTCCAGAAAAGGACGGGCCAGGACCACGGCCTCATTGAGCCGGTCATTGTTCCAATATGCCGTGGCCAGGGCCAGGGTGGTTTCTCCGTCCAGCATCCGGGCATTGCTGTTCAGATAGTCATATTCTTCCCAGGTTCTGATAATCCCGGAAAAATCGTTGTCCCTGAAGCGTTTTTCCACCAGTCGGGAAAAGGTTTCAAACCCTATTTCCAAAGCCCTGGGCCAGAGATCCTTATGCGCGTACCTGGCATTGAACAGCTCAATGGACTCCAGGGACTGAAGATGGTTATCATGGAAAAGATCCCACATGGCCAGCTTGAGAAGGGCCACAGGAGCCAGGGGGCTGTCCGGAAACTCCTGACTGATCCTGGTATAAATCTGCTTTGGCCTCAGGGTAAAGGGCTGGTCAAAAACACTGAACATGTCCATTATGGAAGGCTGATCATAAATGCCTTCCTCAGCCAGCCTCATGGCGGCGATAAGCCCTCCTTCCTGGTCCGGAAACTGACGGATGGTCTCCTCGTACATGTCCCTGGCGGCCTGTTTTTTACCCTGCAAAAGATAGATGTCTCCTATCCTGGCCATGGAAACATCTACCTGGTCCCCCAGAGGTTCAAGATTGATATAGTGCAGGAATTTTTCTCTGGCCTGCTGAAGCTGTCCGTTGCTGTAGAGAATATAGCCTGCCAGGATAAGAAAGTCAGGTTCATCAATATGATGCCTGGGCCATCGACGCTGGACGTACTCAAGTACATCCAGGGCCAGGGCGTGGTGGTCCAGCTCGCTGAAGGCCCTGGCCAGGTTCACGGCCGCTGGTTTAACCAGCCGATCATCGGGAAAGTGATCAAGGATATGCTGGAAGTTGTCCGCGGCCTGGTGGAACATGTTCTGCCGCAGAAAGAATTCACCCCAGTAGTAATAGGTTGAGGGCACGGAAGGATGATGGGGGAATCTCTCCCGGATGAGGTTGAAATAGCCCCTTGCCTCGGGCTGGTTTCCAACCTGCAGGTGGATATAGCCCAGGTTTAACAGGGCATTGGGGAGTCTTTCCGAATTGGGATCAAAGTGAATGGCCCTTTCAAAATTAGTGACGATCCTCTTGAAGTTGCCACGCATATCATGCCGGAACATCTGGAAATGGGCATCAGCGTTGGAGTAAAGTATGTCCTCCAGATATTCTCCTGGCAGTTCCGGGTCCTGGAGAAGTCTTTCAAAGATATGTACCGCTCCCCTGAAATCTGCTGCACTCATCTTAATCTTGGCCGCGAAAACAAGTTCCTCGTATTTGTCTGTTTCCTCAGGTTCCGGGTCACCTGGCAAAGGCTGCATGTCCTCGCTCATGTCCATGACTTCCCGGGGCTGGTCTTCAGGCAGGGGCTCTTCAGGCTGGGCTTCCCTTTCGATCTTCATGGATATTCTTGAGGCTGAAACCAGGGGCGGATCTGAATCAGCTGTCTGGATAGAATCCTCGGGCATTGCTCTTTCAACTGGAGTTCTCATCCTGAATCCCCGGGGCTGTCCGGGACCAGGTTCTTCCGGATCAGGTTCAGCCACGGTTTCACGGTCTGTAGAACCTGGTCCGGGTACTTGCTCAGCAGAAGCGGAGAGTGTCTCATGGGCTTCAGGACGCCACTGGGCTCCGAGGGGATCCTGAAAAATGTCTATTACAATCTTGTTTTCAGCGGGCAGGGGAAAATAGATGAATCCAAAGGCATCCAGCCTGATTATAACCACAAAATCATCTTCCAGGGTTTGAACCTCTCTGATGAACCTGGAGCCGGAAAAATCAACCCTGGATGGGGTGGCATCGCTTTGCAGAGTGTTTTCAGGCAGGATAAGGGACAGTTCTTCTCTGCCTGTTCTGATAACACTGAAGTCCTGGATCTGCTCCGGGAACTGAAAGACAATCCTTTCGTGCTCCGGGTGCCGCCCCCAGTAATATTCAGCCGCACCCGCACCTGCAACCGGGATCCCAAAAAACAGGCCCGCCAGTAAGAGCAAAAGACAGAGGGGAAATTTACAAATCATACTTTGCTCATGTTCGCCTTAAATACATAAAAAATATAAGGTATCTGTTCACCACATTTCTCTACTTTCAGATAAAGCCTGCATCCTGATTTGTTTTCGCCATTGCTGCTTGTTTGAACAGCCATGAGCCCGTTAGTCAAAATCATGGACAAGGAAAACCTCAGGGCTACTTGAATAAATTAATGGTTTTGACTTACGGGCTCATGCTGGGAGTTTGCAGCAACAGAAAACAAATCCAGGATGCAGGCTGACATCGCAGCATGGTGAATAGTT
>PWNK01000159.1 GCA_003557865.1 Desulfonatronovibrio sp. | reverse complement strand
CGCTCAAAGCGTGGTCACGGTGCGCACCAGTGAGGCCAGGAAAGTAATAAAAGCAATGGCCGCTGCCGGTGAACTTGTTTCTGAAGGGGTGGTGCTGATTCATTCCTATGAGTTTCAGCCCAGGTTTGAGTTTACCAGGCTGAGAGAGATTAAACCGGAGATGATCGCTCAGGCCACCCAGGACGCCCGAAACGCGGCCCGGCAATTCGCCCGTGACTCGGACAGCAGTGTGGGGGCCATTCGCAGGGCTTCCCAGGGTCTGTTCACCATAAATGACCGTGATCCCTATACCCCGGAAATTAAGAAGGTCCGGGTGGTCACCAGTGTTGATTATTTTCTGGAATAATTCTTTGCCAACTCCTTACCCCTTATTAAGCCGTGTTTGAAGAGAATCTTGTCCTGGCATTTTCCCTGACCGCTTTAGCCGGACTTTCCACCGGCATCGGCAGCTTTATAGCATTTTTCACCCGGCATACCAACAAGGCTTTTTTGTCCATGGCTCTTGGTTTTTCTGCTGGGGTGATGATTTATATTTCTTTTGCCGAACTCATGCCTGAGGCCCTGGAAATGCTGGAGCCGGTTCATGGCCCCAATATGGCCGCCTGGATCATGACCGCCGGATTTTTTGCCGGGATCTTTTTCATCGGGATAATCGACCGTCTTGTTCCCGAGCACGAGAACCCCCACGAAGCCAGAAAGGTCGAGGAGATGCATCAAGGCATAGACCGGGGGAAAATGCGCCGCATGGGGGTATTTGCTGCTCTGGCCATTGCCATCCACAACTTTCCGGAAGGCATGGCCACTTTTTTCGCCACCCTGGCCGATCCCGCCCTGGGTATGGCCATTGCCGTGGCCATTGCCCTGCATAACATCCCTGAGGGTATCGCGGTGGCAGTGCCCATTTATTATGCCACTAAAAGCAGGGCCAAGGCATTCTGGCTTTCCCTGGCCACCGGCCTGGCAGAGCCCCTGGGCGCCCTCATCGGCTTTCTCATCCTCAGGCCCTTCATGACCCCGACAACAATGGGCTTTGTTTTCGCCTTTATCGCCGGGATAATGGTTTTTATCTCCCTGGATGAGCTTTTCCCGGCAGCCAAAGAATACGGAACGGGACATCTGGCCATCTACGCCGTAGTGGCGGGTATGCTGGTCATGGCCGTGACTCTGCTCATGCTCATGTAATATCAGCTGACGTCTGAGCATTTCCCGGCTCACCCGGGGATGATCATCTTTCCTGTGGCTCGTGATATTGTTGCCAGGTTTCGGGTATTCAGCCCGGATTGGATGGCAGTCCTATGAGTGGTCGCGGCAGCAGAGTCAGATATCCCCGTTTTCACCGATTTTCTCATCCTCATAGGGGGCCACTACCTTTCTGTACCATTCCAGCTTGGCATGCTCCATGGCACTGGAACACATGCTCAGGCTGGAGTAACTTTTTCCGGTTCGGCTGATGATCAGCCTGGAAAGCTTGTAGATACAGTAATTGAGTTCCCCTTCATTTCGAACCTCCAGGGCCAGTTCATTGAGGGCCCTGTCAAAAACATCTCTTCTGTCCTGTTGGATATAGGGCATGGTTATTCTCCCTGATTATCCCCGCACTCCCTTATTCCCAGAAGCACCCGGTAAGGTCCGGGAGTGCCGGGAGGGACAAGGGCCAGCCGGTCATTGTCCTTAAGCCTGGTTGAAAAAGGGGCTGTCCGGCCATTGACAAATACTGCCTCGACCTGGGACTGGTCAATGCCCAGATCATCAATTATCTCCTGCACGCTCTGGCCATCCCGGATGGGCATGCGTTCGTCAAAGTACTCCCGTCCGGCTTTCCTGAGCTGGTTCTGCAGAAATGAAAAAGCCTTGAAACAGATTGTGGCCATAATGAACTCCCGGGGCCCGGTTGATCAGTCCGCTGGATTTCAGGTCCGGTCAACTCTCTCCTGCTCCTGGAGAAATCCGTCCATCCCGCATCTCCTGCATTGGCTGCAGGGGTGATGATCACAGGGACTGGTCATCAGGGCCAGATTATACTTTTTCCACTCCTGGAAAAGATACTTCTTATCCACGCCAATATCAATGATGTCCCAGGCAAAACAGGTTTCAGCCGGGAACTCACGGTCCACATAGTCTTCCATTTTCCCGGTCCATGTCTTGAGCGCTTTTCTCCAGCTGTCGCCGTACTCCGAGGCCAGGAGCAGCAGGTCATGAACTTTCTGGTCACCCCTGGACAAAAGACCCTGTATCCTGGCGGCAGATGCTTTTTCAGCTTTAAACGTCAGTCCCCTGTAACTGGAGCACATCTTTTTAAATACACTGGTTTTTTCCTGGAATGATTGTTCGCTGTCCATGGGTGCCCACTGCAGGGGAGTCCAGGGTTTAGGAACAAACATGGAGGCACTGATACTGATGAGATCAACACCTTTTTGCTTCCCGCCTTTTCCCGATTGTCTGGCTTTTTCCAGTTTTTCCAGAAACAGGGCAAGCTCGTCAAGATCAGACAGGTTTTCTCCGGGAAGCCCGAGGATAAAATACAGCTTTAAGGTATTAAAACGCAGATCGCTGATATTTTCTACCGCCGTGAAAAATTTTTCCTCGTCAAAATGTTTGTTGGCCGCGGTTCTTAAGGTCCGGCTTATACCTTCAACCGCCAGAGTGATAGTCCTTGTGCCGGTATTTCGCAAAAATTCCAGAAAGGTCCTGTCCAGACCGTCAGCCCGCATGGAGGCCAGGGAAAACTTGATTTTTTTGCGGTGAAGCCAGGCCAGCAGTTGTTTCAGGTCCGGCCAGTCAGTCAATGCAGTTCCAACAAGGCCCACCTTGCGTGGCGCAGCAGCCTGGATTATTTTCTTGACTCGGGCGAGATGCGCACTACGGGGGGGACGGTATATGAAGCCCGCGGCGCAGAACCTGCAGCCATAGGGGCATCCCCTGTTGATCTCCACCAGGAAGCTGTCCCGGAAGACAGCCTTGGAGGAAATAAAGGATGAATGGACCGGGGAGGGAAGAAGGTTGGCCTGGTCATACGAAATCTGTTTCCTGACCTTGTGCCTTTGCCCCTGAATCAGAATTCCCGGCCTTGGGGAGACTTGTTTCAAGGCCTCTGGTCCCGATTGTCCGGAAAGCCAGCTTTCCCTGATGATCAGGGCAATCTTGGCGAATCTATCTTCTGATTCGCCCACGAACACAAAATCAAGGCTGGGAAGCACAGGAAATGGATTGAGAAAGGCGATGGGTCCTCCGGCCATGATCAGCGGCCAATCGCCCCTGTCAGCGCTGCGGACTGGGAGGTCTTCAGCCCGGAGCATATTTATGAGCCTCAGATAATCTCCTTCAAAGTTCAGGCTGAAGCAGATCAGGGGGAAGATTCCAAGTCTTCTGTCCGAGTCAGGTGAAAGAGCCTGGTTGTTGCGCCTGTCCCAGAAATAGCGTTCAACGATAAAACCGTTATCAGCAGTCAGTTCCCGGTAAACTCCCTGCCACCCCAGGGTGGAGAGAGCCTGTGATTCTTCCTCTGGAAAGACCAGGGCCACCGGAAGTCTTCCTCCCCACTCCCTGGCAGGAGCCGGGATTTTAGTGGTCATCAATCCCGGTTCCAGACAGAGCTGAAACTAGTCAGCCTGCCTCCTGATAAAGGAGGGGATTTCAAACTCGTCTTCGTCAAAAATAAATTCTTCATTCTTATTTCTGTTTCCGGACTTGGCCTGGCTTTCCTGCAGATGATCAATGTTTTTCTTTGTTCTAAGATAAGTTGGAATATTCAGGTTTTCCTTTCCGTCAGGTTCAATATGAACCGATCTGGGCCGATGAACAAGACGAGAGCCTGATCTCTGAGAGTCCAGTCTGGTGACATTGACGCTCTTTTCCTGGGTCTTTTCAAACGCGTCTTCAATACCCGTGGCAATTACTGTTATCCTGATTTCATCCTCAATATCCTGATCAAAGACTGTACCAAAATAGATCTGTGCATCTTCATGGGCGGCTTCATGAATAATTTCGGCTGCTTCGCTGACTTCGTCTATGGCCAGGTCGGTTCCGCAGGTAACATTCATCAGCACTCCCCTGGCTCCGTCAATGGAGATGTCTTCCAGAAGAGGACTGGTTATGGCCTTCATGGCCGCTTCCCTGGCCCTGCCTTCTCCCTTGGCTATTCCAGTGCCCATCATGGCCAGGCCCATCTGGGACATGACTGCCTTGACATCGGCGAAATCCAGGTTGATCAGTCCCGGAACCATGATCAGGTCTGAAATGCCTTTTACTCCGTAGTAAAGGACCTCATCAGCCTTTTTGAGCATTTCAAGAAAGCCCGCCTTTTTCGATGCCAGAGACAGAAGACGGTCATTGGGAATGGTGATGATGCTGTCCACAACCTCCTTGAGGCTTTCTATTCCCTTATCCCCCTGGTTGCGGCGTCTTTTACCCTCAAAATAAAAGGGTTTGGTTACCACGGCCACAGTCAGGGCGTCCATTTCCTTGGCCACCCTGGCTATGACCGGAGCAGCCCCTGTCCCTGTGCCGCCGCCCATTCCAGCGGTGACAAAGACCATATCGCATCCCTGCAGGACTTCCCGGACCTGGTCAATGCTTTCCTGGGCGGCTTCTCTGCCTACTTCCGGGTCTGCCCCGGCTCCAAGGCCCTTGGTCAGCTTCTCCCCCAGCTGGATTTTGTGTTCGGCCCTTGAATGTTTCAGGGCCTGAACATCCGTGTTGGCCACGATAAAGGTCACCCCCTTCATGGCCGAGCAGATCATGTTATTCACGGCATTACCGCCGCCGCCGCCAACTCCTACCACCTTGATCCTGGCATTGCCTTCTGTTTCAATTTCATGAAATTCCATGGCTTCCTCCTTCTTCCCCTGTATCTAAAATATTCCAGATATATAAATCACGATCATCCAGTTACTCAGCCAGCCCTGAAGGCTTACTTGATATCCGCGAACCATTTGCGCATTTTGTTCAAAATGCGGTTGAACATGTTTTTGTCCCGGATCCGGAAACTTTTTTCAGCACTTTCCTTTTCCGCGCCGTAGATCAGAACTCCCACCGCGGTGGCAAACATGGGATTGTTGACCACGTCCTTCAGTCCGCCAACCTTCCTGGGGTACCCAATCCTGACCGGCATATTGAAAATCTGCTCAGCCAGATCCTGGGCGCCTGCTATGAGTGACGCCCCGCCTGTGAGGACCACGCCTGCCCCGATGGAATTCTTGAATTCTGACCTGATCAGTTCCTGATCCACCAAAACAAACAGTTCCTCCATGCGCGGTTCGCAGATCTCAGCCAGAACCTGCCTGGAAAGCCTGCGGTTGGCCCTGCCTCCGACACTGGGAACTTCGATGATTTCATCTTCCTGAATGATGTCCGCCAGGGCGCATCCATATTTGATTTTTATTTTTTCCGCGGCGACCATGGGTGTGCGCAGGCCAAAAGCTATGTCATTTGTCAGGTTGGCTCCGCCAATGGCTATTACCCCGGTGTGCTTGATGGAGTCGTTGCTGAAAATGGCCACATCCGTGGTTCCGCCTCCGATATCCACCAGGGCCACCCCGATTTCCCGTTCTTCATCAGTGAGCACGGCCTTGGAAGAGGCCAGGGACTCCAGGGCGATGTCCGCCACGTCAAGGCCTGAACGGTGGCAGGACCTGACAATATTCTGGGCACTGCTCACCGCTCCGGTGACAATATGTACCTTGACCTCAAGCCTGACCCCGGCCATTCCCAGGGGGTCGGCAATGCCCCGCTGATCGTCGACTATGTATTCCTGCGGAAGGATGTGGATGACCTCCCTGTCCAGGGGGATGGCCACCGCCTTGGCCGCGTCCAGAACCCTTTCAATGTCCCTGCTCCCGACTTCCCCGCCCTTGACGGCAATAACTCCGTGGCTGTTGAATCCCTTGATGTGACTGCCGGCGATGCCGGCGTAAACAGAACGGATTTCACACCCGGCCATCAGCTCGGCTTCTTCCAGGGCTTTTTTGATGGACTGGACCGTCTGTTCGATATTGACCACCACTCCCTTGCGCAGTCCGGTGGACGGACTTGTTCCAATGCCCACTATATCCACGCCGTCAGGAGTCATTTCCCCGACCACCGCGGATATTTTGGTGGTTCCCAGATCTAGACCTACAATCAGTTCAGGCTTGGCCATAAATAATATCCTTGGTTCCTGTTTTGGAAAGCATTGATTTTGCTTGCTCCGCTGTTACGCCCCCCTGAATGTCAGGTTCGACAATAATGATCATATGCCAGTGTCCTTGATTCAGGTACCGGTGCCATTTCAGCAGACAGTCGTGTCTGTCTGAAAACATATCCCGGATCCTCCTGAGTGCAAACATTACTGTTCTTTGTATCCAATCCAGGCGTTGCTCCCGGCAACAATAATTTTTTGCACGAGATCAGTTTCTCCCCGTGAATAAAGGTCTGACCAGACCATGCTTAACCTGCCCGGACCCATGTCCAGTATTTCCCTGTCCAGGACAATGTTCAGCCCGAGTGTATTTATCCTGACTTCAATTGTTCCTGAGCTTTGCGCCCTGATCCAGGAGATATCCTGAAGTGAAAAGGGAAAGCTTCTGTCCTCCAGAAAGCTGACCAGCTGCGGCAGGTCGTGATCCCTGGGTTCACCCTCCAGATAGAGCAGGGGCAAAGATACGTATCTGCCGGGACTGATGGCGGTGATGACCCGGCCCTGATCATCCGAATAGTAAATTCTATCCTGATTCTGAATCCAGAAGTAAGCCTGTTTCTCTCTTATGTTCACCAGGATCCTGTCCGGGAAGATCCTTTTAACTGAAACTTCGTCTACCCAGGGGTTGGAGTTCAGCCGGGCGTGTATATCGTGCATCTTGAGCTGCAAAAGATTGTCTCCGGGGTTGACTTCCATCAGTTCAGTCAGATGAGCATAAGTCAACTGTCTGTTCCCAATGATTTCAATTTCCTTAAGGCTGAAAAAGCTGCTGTTCACGGCCCGGTTATACCCATACACAAGGGCGATGCTGATGAAGAGGATAAACCCGAGGCTGCCTGCCAGAAGAAAGGAAAACCCCACCAGCCTGAAAAGGCCCTGAAACATTTTTTTTAAAAAAACCGAAGGCCCTGATCTTCTGTATTTATTGTAAGCGGCTCTTCTATGTCCCGCTGGGACGCTCGCGCTGTAGGCCATTACACCACCTCGACTTCCATCTCCAGGCTGATACCAAACATTTCCAGGATCTTTTCGCGGGCCTCTGATATGAGCTCCAGGGCTGCCTGACTGCTTCCCCTGTCTTTATTAACCAGGAAATTGGAGTGTTTGTCTGAAAAAATGACCCCTCCTCTGCCTTTCCCCCGAAAACCGGCCTTTTCCAGCAGAAATCCCGCCGGGTGGGAGTCCGGAGGGTTTTTGAAAACACACCCAGCAGTTTTTTCCAGGACAGGCTGGGTGTTTTTTTTCTGATTATAGTAACTTCTTATCCTTGATTTGACCCTTGCCGGATCGTCCTTCCCGAGGATGAAACCGGCCTTGATAATGATAAACGGGCCAGCTATGTCAGTGAAATCCAAGCTTCGGTATCCGGCCTGAAAACCGGCACTGTCAATCTCCATTATTCCTGAATCAGGGGTCCAGACTGTAAGCCTGTTCAGGGCGTCAGCTGTTTCAGCACCATAAGAGCCGGCATTCATGACAACAGCTCCACCCACTCTGCCCGGGATGCCGGCCAGGTTTTCCAGTCCGGTCAGCCCCCGGGCGGAGCACCACCTCAACAACCCAGGCATGCTCATGCCAGCGTCAACCATGACCTTAATTTTTTCCCCGGACTCATTGAGGATTACCGGATCATCCTTTTTTCCCCAAAGAACAATGGACAAGTCTTTTAAGTTCTCCTGGAAAAGAATGTTGCTTCCCCTGCCCATGACCAGGACCCTGGGGCCGAGTTCAGGCCATTTTTTCCCCAGCACTTCCAGGTCATTATAGTCCTGGACATGATAGGCGGCATCCGCTGTTCCACCAAGCCTCAGGGTGGACATGGACTTCAGGTCAGGTCTAAGAGTAATTTTCATTTTTGTTCCAGAAAAGCATCCCCGACTTTCCAAACGTTTCCCGCTCCCAGGGTCAGAAACAGGTCTCCGGGCATGAGGATCTTCTCAAGCTCCTTATGAATCATGTCCAGATCCTGGAAACAGAGGACAGTGGTCCGGCTTATCTGCCTGATTCCCTGGGCCAGACTCTGGCTGTTGACTCCGGGGATGGGTGATTCAGATGCCGGGTATATTTCAGTCAAAAGTAAAATATCGGTTGTGGCCAGTTCCCTGCAGAAATCTCCAAAAAGAGCCTTGGTTCTGGAAAACCTGTGGGGCTGAAAAAGGACCACCAGCCTCCTGTCAGGATAACAGGTCCGGGCGGTTTCTATGGTGGCCCTGATCTCTGTTGGATGGTGGCCGTAATCATCAACCACCAGGACCTGGTCTTTGATCCCCTTGATTTCAAATCTGCGTCCTACTCCGCCGAATGAAAGCAGCCCCCGGACAATATCTTCTCTGCTCAGCCCGCAGTGAACGGATATGCCGATGGCGCCCAAGCTGTTGAGTATATTGTGTATGCCGGGATGTGCCAGTCTGACCCTTGCCCAGTACTCTCCATCCAGAAAAACATTAAATTCAGGATTTGTTGAGGCGCTGAGGACCTCACCCCGGATGTCGTTTTCTTCTCCCAGCCCGAAAGTCCTTACTGGACGTTTGATTTCAGGGACCAGGCTTTGAATTACTGGGTCGTCTCCGCAGACAATATTCACCCCGTAGAAAGGGATGCTGTTCATAAAGGTCAGAAAGCTCTTCTTTATCTCTTCCAGGTCACGGTAAAAATCCAGATGATCGGCGTCTACATTGGTCACAACGTTCATTATGGGCTTAAGGCATAGAAAGGAGCCGTCAGACTCGTCGGCCTCGGCAATGAAGAAATCGCCGGTACCGGGCAAAGCGTTGCTGCCGTAAGAATTGAGCCGGCCTCCAATGATTACGGTGGGGTCAACTCCGGCCTCCTTGAATATGGTGCCCAGAAAGGAGGTGGTAGTTGTCTTGCCATGGGTGCCGGCCACGGCAATACCCGTCTTGAGCCGCATGAGTTCGGCCAGCATCTCGGCCCTGGGGATAACAGGAATGCCGGCTTCCCTGGCCGCCCGGACTTCAGGATTGTCATCTCTGATTGCAGTGGATTTAACCATGACCTGTGCATTGCCCAGGTTTTCAGTCCTGTGTCCTGTGAAGACCCTGGCCCCGAGGTTTTTCAGCCTGCTTAGTCCCGGTCCTGAGGACATGTCGGATCCGCTGATCTCGTAGCCCAGATTCAGCAGCACTTCGGCAATTCCGCTCATTCCTGAGCCGCCGATGCCCACCATGTGTATACGGGTTATGTTGCCTTTCATTTAACAGTAACTGATTGATTGTTAGATTTTTGTAACAGTTTAGCCCTTTTTTAAGGAAGCAGGGGACAGGCACCCCCGGCACCCGCTTGAGCTGTATTTTGAAGTTGTATGCATATTTTTATCGCCAAGTGGGTGCCGGGAGAGCCAGTCCCCGTGCCACATGTAACTGGCTAAACTGTTACGATTTTTTTATTTTTTCCAGCTCCTGGACGATTCTTCGGGCCGCGTCCGGCCTGCCTTCTTTCAAGGCCGCCCCGGCCATGGCCCTGAGCTTGTCAGGGGTTTCCATAAGATCCAGGATAACCCTGGCCAGGTTGATTTCCTGCAGATAGTTCTGGGCAAGAACCAGGCATGCCCCCTTTTTTTCCAGATATCTGGCGTTGGTCATCTGGTGGTCGTGGGTGGCGTAGGGAAAGGGTATCAGGATGGATGGCTTTCCCATGACGCACAGTTCAGCCAGCGTCGACGCCCCCGCCCGGCAGATAACCAGAGAAGCGAAGGAATATGCCTCACTCATGTTTTCAATGAAGGGGCTCACCCTTGCCTGAGGATAAACCTGTTCATAAGACCGCCTTACCCGCTCATAGTCAGTCCCGCCTGTCTGATGCCATATTTCAACATCCATGGCCTTAAGCTCTGCCAGGCTTTTAAGCATTTGATCATTGACAGCCCTGGCTCCCTGGCTGCCGCCAAGCACCAGAAGCCTTCTGGTCTGCCCGGACATGACCGGATCTTGACCCACGCTGCTCAAAAGTTCTTTTCTGACAGGGTTGCCCGTTTCCACGACCCGCTTCTCCGGAAAGTGCTTGTTTTGATCCGGAAAGCTGAGCAGAATCCTGTCAACTCTTCTGCCCAGGACCCTGTTGGTCATGCCGGGATAACTGTTCTGTTCATGGATGGCTGTAGGTATCTTGAGCCACCGGGCAGCCAGAACAGGTATAAACCCTGCGTATCCGCCAAACCCCACAACCACCTCAGGCTTGAAAGAGCGTAAAAAAAGCAGCGACAGGATCATACTCTTGCTCATCCAGTATGCCGAACCCAGCGATTTTAAACCTCTGCCCATGATCCCCCTGGCCGGAAAGGATTTGAACCTGATGCCGGCGCTGGTCACAATTTTTTTTTCAGGTCCGTATTCACCGCCTGCGAAGACGATATCGCAGCGCGGATACTTTTCTCTGATCTTTTCAGCAACAGCCAGGGCAGGGAATACATGTCCCCCGGTTCCGCCTGTTGCCAGGAGCACTTTGTTCAGCGTCATCGGTTTCTAGATAAGTTGAGCAAAAATCCGGCACAGAACATGGATACCAGAAGGCTGCTCCCCCCATAACTGATATAGGGCATGGGCAGCCCTTTGGGAGGGACCATGCCCATGACTACAGCCAGGTTCAAAAGGCTTCCCAGAATAATAATCAGCCCGGTTCCAAAGCCTGAGAACCTATCAGCAAGATCGGTCTGTCTTATGGAGATGACCAAGACCCGCCAGATAATTATTCCCAAAAGAATAAAAACCAGAGAAACTCCGATAAATCCCAGCTCTTCGCCGATAACAGCCATAATGAAGTCATTATGAGCCTCTGGAAGAAAGAAAAGCTTCTGCCTTCCCTCTCCCAGGCCCATTCCCCATATTCCTCCTGAGCCGAAGGCATACAGAGACTGCACAAGCTGATATCCGGAATCCTGGGCATCCTTGAAAGGATCCAGAAAAGAAAACCATCTTCTGAATCTGTACGGAGACTGCATCACCAGCAATAATGCAGTGATTCCAGCCAGCACCGACGAACAGAAGAGATAGATAAGCCTTGTGCCGCCAACCAGGCTCATGAGGAAAAAAATTGCCGCGATATACACCGCTCCCCCGAAATCCGGCTGCAGAAGAAGCAGGGCGCAGAACAGTCCGGTTATCACTGTGGGCGGAAGAAATCCCACGCTGAATCTTTTGACCTTGTCCTGCTTGTACCCAAAAAAACAGGCCAGATAAATAACAAGGGAGACCTTGGCCATCTCCAGGGGCTGAATGCTGATAAAGCCCAGGTCGATCCATCTGCTGGCTCCGCCCGCGCTCAGGGCAAGGGGTGAATAGAGTGTCAGGCCAAGGAGAATTAAAGCCGAGAATATCCACAAATATTTCAGCCTGTAAAAAAAGTTTCTGGGAATCATGTACGCCGTAAACATGACCGCCAGTCCGATGATAAAAAAAACCAGCTGTTTTCTGAAAAAGAAAAATTTATCCGAATAAAATCTTTCAGCCATTATGGCACTGGTGCTCAAGATCATGGTCAGGCCAAGTCCGCACAGGACCAGGACCGAGAATAACAGCCAGATATCCAGGCTGAAGGGTTGATGATGTTTGTTCAAGCCGCTCATGACACTGATTGTTTGCCGCTGGGAGCAGGGACCTTCCAACTAGTCAAGCCCAAAAGACCTTTGACCCCTGCACCGCCTTGCGCATTGAGTTTCATAAATTCCGGGAAGGATCACTGCCCTTGGAAAGTCCCAGTTCCCTGGCAACCAGGGTTTTGAAAACATTGCCCCTTTGCTCATAATCTGAGAAAAGATCAAAGCTTGCCGTTCCAGGAGAAAGGAGCAGGGTTTCCCCGTGAGCCGACTCGGACAAGGCCCTGCTGACTGCCTGCTCCAGGTCCGGAAAATATTCCATTGATGCCGCATCCCGCCAAGCACTCTCAAAGACCTGTCTGCTATCTCCAAACAGATAGATTTTAATGACCTTTTTTTTGATCAGGGGTGCAAGGCTGGAAAAATCACCCCCTTTGAATACGCCTCCCGCGAAAAGCCTCAGCGGTCCTTCAAAGGCTTTCAGGGCCACGGACATTGCCTGACAGGTAGTGGCCTTGGAGTCATTGACAAAGGTTTTTCCGTCATATTTTAAAAAAATTTCCTGCCGGTGAGGCGGAGGCGCAAAGTCCATCAGGGAGCTGGAAAACTGATCAGGATTCATTCCAAAAAAGCGGCAGGCCAGAAAGGCTGCCTCCATATTGCCCTGGTTATGTTCTCCGAGCAGGGCGGGACAGAAAAAAAGCCCTGACGGAGCGAAGTATACTCTTTTACATTTAAGCAGGTTGGATTTTTCCATTTCATCCTTGAGATCAAGGGCGATAATAGCCAGGTCATCATCTTTCTGCCGGGCAAAGAGCCTGGTCTTGGCCCTGAAATAATTTTCCTGACTGCGGTGATGGTCCAGGTGATTGGCCGAAAAGTTCAGAAATATTCCCACCCGGGGATGAAATCCGCTGCAACCCTCAAGCTGGAAGCTGCTTACCTCCAGGACGAGAATATCTCTGGGTTCTCCACGCAGTACATAGTCTCCAAGGGGTGTCCCCAGGTTACCCCCGGCAAATACTGTTTTCCCCCATTTTCTCAGGGCGTGGGTAATGAGCATGGTGGTGGTCGTCTTGCCGCTGGTTCCGGTCACGGCGATTATCGGTTCATGGGTGAACCAGGAAGCCATTTCCAGCTCGGAAACAATCTTCGTCCTGTGAGGAATCAGCCTTCGCAGGTTTTGAACAGGGATGCCCGGACTGACCACAACCAGGTCTGCATCCAGAAAATGCTCTTTCTTGTGTGCTCCCAGAACCAGTTCCACATTTGACAATTCAGGTCCGGACAGGGCCCGGGTGTCAAACCCGGAATTTTTTTCCAGAATTCTAACCCTGGCTCCCAGGGCCGCGGCCAGGGCCGCAGCTGACAGACCGGATCTGCCTGCGCCCGCCACCGCCACTGTATGCCCTCTGAGCTGTTCTGGATGTATAAGCTCTTTCATCATTATCTTAGTTTTAAGGTACTTAACGCGGCCAGGGCGAACAATATTGACAGAATCCAGAATCTGATGATGATTTTGGACTCGGGAACACCTTTAAGTTCAAAGTGATGGTGCAGAGGCGCCATACGAAAGATCCTTTTTCCTCCGCTCATTTTGAAATATCCCACCTGAAGAATAACCGACAGGGTCTCTATGACAAAAAGTCCGCCGACAATGATCAGCAGGAGTTCCTGCTTGCATAGGACAGCGACAAATCCCAGAGTGCCGCCAAGGCTTACGCTGCCGGTATCGCCCATAAAAATCTGGGCCGGGTAGGCGTTGAACCATAAAAAGCCCAGTCCGGCCCCGACCATGGCCCCGCAGAAGACAGTTACCTCTCCAATGTTGGGGATGTAAGGCACCTGCAGATAATTGGCGATATGGTAATGCCCTGAAACATATACAAAAACTGACAGGCAGGCAGCGCTGACAATAAAAGGGCCAATGGCCAGGCCATCAAGTCCGTCGGTCAGGTTCACCCCGTTGGAGGCCCCGACCATTACCAGAATGGCAAAGGGCACATAAAACAGATACAGATCAGGCCTGAATTCCTTGAAAAAAGGGACCAGCAACTCAGTACTGTAGCCGGGCATTGTCAGCAGAATCGAAACCGCGCCCAGGGCGATGACGCACTGCCCCAGGAATTTTCCCTTGGCGCTGAGCCCTTTGTTATGTTTTTTGACCACCTTGAGGTAGTCGTCAAAAAAACCTACCAGAAAAAAACCAAGAAAAACAAATATTGTCAGCCAGACAAACTTGTTGGTCAGGTCCCCCCAGAGCAGGACGCTGACCAGGATGCTGAAGGCCACCAGCACCCCCCCCATGGTGGGAGTCCCCTGCTTGCCCTTGTGCTGCGGGCCGTCATCCTGAAAATGCTGACCGCAGTTGAGCTTCTGCAGCCAGCGGATAAACCTCGGCCCCAGCCACAGGCTGATAATCAGGGCGGTGAGCAGAGCATAAATGCTTCTGAAGGTGATATACCTGAAGACATTAAACATGCTGATGTCTTCACTTAAAGGGTACAGCAGGTGATAAAGCATTCCGTCCTCTTTAGATGAGATTCGGCTTAAGTCTTACTGCAAGCTGGTCCCTCGCCCTGAGACTTATGTGTTTTCCGGCTGAACATCACCGGGTCCGGCCCATTCCCTGAAACAGGCGACATATTTTTCCATGCCTATGCTCCTGGAGCCCTTGAAAAGCACTACTCCTCCGGAACAGTTAAGGCTTTTGAGGGCTCTTTTGAAACTCTGGCAGTCATGGATCACAAAAAAGTTGCTTTGCTGTCCGTTATTCAGTGCTGAGCGGACCGTTTCAGCGTTTCTGCCGTAAAAAAATAGACCCTGGCAGCCGGTTTTTGAGATTTCTCTGCCCAGATCATGGTGGGCCTGGGTCTCATACGTTCCCAGTTCGGCCATGTCCCCGATAACCAGAAGCAGATTTTTTTTGCCGGCAAGGCTGCGGGCTGAATTTATGGCCCGTTCCATGGACATGGGGTTGGCGTTGTAGGTGTCGTCAACAACGGTCCATGATCCGCAGGTCGATACGGAAAATCTTTGTTCCGGCAACCTGAAATCAAGCAGCTTCTGGATAATCTGTTCCGGAGCCATTCCCCATTGCCGGGCCGCAGCCCAGGCGGCTCCAATATTCTCACAGTACTGTTCCCAGCCGGGCCTTGACTCAAAGCTCAGGGTCAGGTCTGCTTCCGTAATCTGGAACTGATTCCCGGACAGATGCTGCAGCCTGTAGTGTGAAGGCCTTGCATGGCAGGAGAACCAGATCGGTTTGATCTGGGGTCTTGAAAGAACCTCTTTTTCCAGAAGCGGGTAATCCCTGCAGATGAATGCTGTTTTGGGACCCTGCAGATGATCCAGGAGTCTGGCCTTGGATCTGGCCACACCTTCAATGGTTTCCAGGCCCTGTAAATGGCAGGGGCCGACATTGAGGATTACGGCCTGGTCCGGGCAGGCTATTGCTCCCAGTTCATCCATGTCACCGGGGGTGTTGATCCCCAGTTCAAGTATCCACAGGTCTTCGTTGCCTGAAAAGCGCAGGATGGACAGAGGCAACCCGATCTGATTGTTCCAGTTTCTGAAATTCTTACCCACGCTGGGTTCCCGGCCCAGGATGTGATAGAGCATTTCCTTGGTGGTGGTTTTTCCGGCAGAACCAGTAATGGCAAGAACAGTTTTTCCTTTTTTGATTCTCCAGTATCTTCCAAGGCTTCCCAAGGCTATCAGAGTGTCCTGGACCAGCAGGACTGCAGCGCCGGACTGAGACATGGGGTGATGGGACACAACTGCAACCGCCCCGTTTTGCACGGCCTGGTCAGCAAAATGATGTCCATCCAGCCTTTTTCCGGAAAGGCAGATAAACAGGTCACCGGGTTTGACCAGTCTGCTGTCGGTTTGAACACCGGTCACAATTTTTTTCCCGGATCCGTTTAGATCGCCCACGCTCTTAAGGGCAAATGCAGTCTCTTCCAGGGTCATTTTCATAAACTTAAACCATAATATATAATGGACTGTTGGCCGCGGCCACCTGAAACAGAGGCGGAGGACAGCCGGATGATCAATGCCTATTCCAGGGCTTTTTTTATCTCTTCCACGTCGCTGAAGGGTTTTCGGACTCCTTTTACCTCCTGGTATGTCTCATGTCCTTTTCCGGCCACAATGAGCGCATCCCCATGATTCATGAACTTAACGGCCTTTTTAATGGCTTCTGCGCGGTCAGGGTCGATGAAAAGATGTTTGAACCCGTTGAGACCAGGTCTGATATCCTCAATGATGGTCACAGGATCTTCATTCCTGGGATTGTCTGAAGTCAGAAAAACCACGTCTGCATAGGAAGATACAACTTCAGCCATGGCCGGCCTTTTGGACTTGTCCCTGTCTCCTCCGCAACCAAAGAGAACCATCAGCCTGCTTGGGTTAAGCGCCTTGACCGAGGCGCAGATATTTTTCAGCGCGTCCGGGGTATGCGCGTAATCAACAAAGATATCAAGGCCGTATTCATTGGGAATTTTCTCCAGTCTGCCCGGTATCTGGGGGCAGTTCTGGAGACAGGCCATCTGTTCCGGCCCAAGGCCCAGACTGATGGCTGCTGCCTGCGCGGCCAGAAGATTTGAGGCGTTGTGTCTGCCGGACAAGGGCGAGCTGATGGTCCATTCCAGGTCTTTGTAGCTGCAGACAAGGCTCAGCCCCAAACGGTCATTAGTGGTCAGTTCCCCTCTGAGCTTTGTACCTTCAAAATTTTCAAGCCCGAAACTCAGGGCCTGGGGCATGCCGGCCATGAGCCTTCTGCCGTATAAGTCATCAGCGTTGATTATGGCCTTGAAAGAGGGGTTCTTTTCAGGATCAGAAAAAAGCTTTGACTTGGCTTGAAAATACTGCTCCATGTCCCGGTGGTAATCCAGATGATCCTGGGACAGATTGGTAAAAACCGCGGCCTGAAAATCTATTCCTGCCACCCTGTTCTGTTCCAGGGCGTGGGAAGATACTTCCATGATGGCGACCTTGACCCTGTCCCTGTTCATTTGGAAAAGGATATGGTGAAGGTCTAAACAATCAGGTGTGGTCAATGATGATTCCATCACCTTCCCGGCCCAGCGGCGGTTTATGGTCCCGATTACTCCTGCGCTCAATCCATTCTGGGAAAAAATATGTTCCAGAAGATAAGAGACGGTCGTCTTGCCGTTGGTTCCGGTTATCCCGACGACCTTCAGGTCCAGGCTGCCGGTCCGGTACTGAGCTCTGGCCAGCTCCCCAAGGGCACGGGCCGGGTCCACATGCCCCACCAGCCGAATGTCCTGAAGTTTTTCAGCCTCTTTGCAGCCGGTCACTACCCAGGCCGCACCCTTGTCCAGGGCTTCAGGGATGAACCTGCTTCCGTCATGTTTAACTCCCGGGAGGGCCACGAAGATGTCTCCGGGACCTACCAGCCCGGAGTGAGTTTTTATCTTCCTGCCCAGGGCAGCCTCGTTGATCAGCTCTTGGAAATTCATCAGTTTTTACCTTCAGGATTCACAAAGACGGAGAACAACTTCCCCCCCGTTGTCGCGCCAGTTCTGACCGGGGGAAGGAATCTGGTCCCTGACCATAACCCCCCGGCCCTCCAGGACAGGCACTATTCCGACGCTCAACAGTTTTTCCACCGCTTCCCTGAGGCATATCCCCCTGAGATCGGGGATTTCACTGCCTGCGGAAA
Source organism: Desulfonatronovibrio sp. (assembly GCA_003557865.1). Lineage (GTDB taxonomy): Bacteria > Desulfobacterota > Desulfovibrionia > Desulfovibrionales > Desulfonatronovibrionaceae > Desulfonatronovibrio. Next base: position 8,158 of record PWNK01000159.1, on the reverse strand, counting down.
AGCGTCCCCTGTTCTGTTTTATGCTGAACCTGGCATTACCAGGGATGCTGTTGTTCTGAAGTTCCTGTTCTGCAGAAGCCTGGAGACTTCTAAGCCTGAGACCCCTGGCTGAAGAAACAATGCTTGTTCCGATTTCAGAAAAAACCGGGGCCGCGACTACCCCTCCATAATGCTCGGGAGAAGGTTCATCGATAATGGTCAGAATCATGTATTCAGGTTCCAAGGCAGGGATGAAACCAACAAATGAAGCCACATATTTGTCAAGATATCCGCCCGTGGGGGATGCTTTCTGGGCAGTACCTGTTTTGCCTCCAGCTTCCACTCCGGCAATGCGGGCCCTGGTTCCGGTGCCGTCCATTTCAACTGTATCCCTGAGCATGGCCAGCACCTGCCTGCTGACTTCAGGAGAGAAAATCCTTTTCCCGTGATCAGGCCGGCGGTTATTATTCAGAATCAGGTTAAGTTCCGTAAACCTCCCTTCATTACCAAGAACAAGGTAAGCTCTTGCCAGTTGAAGGGTTGTAGAGGCCATTCCCTGTCCAAAGGCGATGGTGGCCACCTCCATCCTGCTCCAGGTGTGGGGCGGCCTGAGTATTCCCCTGGCCTGTCCGGGCAGGGGCAGGTCCAGGGGAGTGGTGAACCCCAGCTGTTCAAGATAGTTAAAATATGGCCCGGGACCCAGGTCGAGTCCGATTTTGGCTGAACAGATATTGCTGGAATAACGCAGCACCCGGTTCATTGTCAGCCAGCCGTATTCCTTGACGTCTTTGATTTCATTTCTGCCCAGTCGCCATCTTCCGTTTTCACAAAAATACAGTGAATCTTCCCTGGCAATCCCTTCTTCCAGAGCCGCGGCAATGAGAAACGGCTTCAGGGTGGACCCGGGTTCCATAAGGTCCACAGCCGCCCTGTTTCTCCAGATGGAAGAGTTGTAAGCCTGAAAATTGTTGGGATTGAAAAAAGGATAAGAAGCCCATGCCAGAATATCTCCGTCCGGGACATGAACAACCAGAGATATTCCGTAACTGCCTCCGTGCTTCTGAACGGCTTCGGCCAGATACTTCTCCGCAGCGAACTGGATCTGGGAATCAATGGTCAGCACCACGTCCTGCCCGTTGACCTTGGCTGTGGGATCCTGTGGCAGCAGGGACATTTTGTGCCCGGAAGCGTCCCTCTGCATGACGATAACCATTTCAGCCCCTGAAAGGGTCGGGTTCAGGGACTTCTCCAGTCCCTCAAGGCCCTGGTTGTCAACGCCCACAAAACCCAGGACCTGTCCCAGCATATGCCCTCTGGGATAAACCCTGGAATGCTCGTCAACAAGAAAAATTCCTGGAATATTTTTTTCAGCCACCCTGTGTGCTGTTCGGTCGCTTATCTTTCTGGCAATCCAGACAAAACTGCTTTGCCTGTTTAAAAGCCCTTGGATGCGCTCAGGGTCTGTTTCCAGAGCAACTGCCAGATCCCTGGAGACGGCCAGAGATTCCTGTACCAGAAACGGATTGGCATAGACCGACCTGCTCCCGACGCTCTGAGCCAGGACCACACCGTTTCTGTCAAATATCTCTCCTCTCTTGCCGGTTATCTTCTGCTTGCTGAAGTACTGCCTGTCAGCCATGCCGGCCAGTTCCTGGCTCTGGATTATCTGCACGAAAACGGCTCTGCTCCACAACCCTGTCCAGGCCATGATCAGTATGCACAGGATAAGAATAATCTTGATCCTGCTCCAGTCTCTCGGCGTGTTTTTGGATACTTGTCTGGGCATAGCTGTTAAGGGCTGATTTTTCTGACCAGTCGGTCACTGGGGAAAAACATCCCCATTTCCTCGCCGATATCTTTCAGCCTGTAAGGTGAAAGCAGGTTGTTTTTCTCAATGGTCAGCTTGGTCCTCAATTCCTGGTTTTCGCTGTATTCCACCTGCAGCCGCTGCATACGGTAGGACAGATCCACCCGTTCAATATTCACCCAGACCTTGGCCAGACCGAGCACGAAAGTCAGGGTGAGGACAGCAGCGAGCCACCACCAGGATCTTGCATAGCTTTTGCTGCTCATAGCGGGCTTCTTCTTAGATCCTTTCCGCGGATCTGAGTTTGGCGCTTCTGCTCCTGGGGTTGTCCATAACTTCCTGTTCCTGAGGGGTGACTGGTTTCTTTGTAAGTATCTTCAGCCTCCTGGTTCTTCCGCATGCGCAAAGTGCAAAACCTGGAGGGCACAGGCATCCAGAAGCTTCTTGCTTGAAAGAATGCTTGACTATGCGGTCCTCCAGGGAATGGAAAGAGATTATCACTATTCTTGCTCCGGTTTTCATCCGGCTGACAATTTTTTTCAAAAAGTATTCAAGGTCCTCCAGCTCTTTGTTAACGGCAATGCGCAGGGCCTGGAAGGTTCTGGTTGCCGGATGATTTCTGGCCATGGCCCTTCTTTTGGGAGGGTAGGCCTGTTCAACTATGGCCGCCAGTTCCAGGGTGGTTTTAATGGGTTTTTTCCTCCTGGAATCAATAATGGCCCTGGCTATCCTTCCAGCCATGGGCTCCTGACCATAGCGGCTGATAATATTTTTAAGCTCATGTGCCGATATTCTGTTCAGCAGCTGAGCAGCAGAGGGTGCGCCGCAGGATTTGTCCATTCTCATGTCCAGGGGACCGTTTTTGATGAAGCTGAACCCTTTATCTCCCCTCTCAAGCTGGAGCGAAGAAACCCCAAGGTCAAGAACAGCCCCGTCAAGCGTGTCCCAGCCCAGTTCTTCCAGGTGAAAATCGAAATTACGGTATGAGTCCTGGAAGAAATGAACTCTTTCTGCAAAACCGGCCAGCCTGTCTCTGGATATTTCAATGGCTTCCTGGTCAAGGTCAATTCCCAGGACAGAGCATTTGCCCCTGCATGCCTCCAGAATATTCAGGGTATGTCCTCCAAGCCCGAGTGTTCCATCAAGGTACCTTCCTTGTTCACATGGCCTCAGATAGTAGATGACCTCGCCGGACATGACCGACAGGTGAATATTCATGATCAGAGTCTGAGCTCAAAGCCGTTTTCAGCCAGGGAATCCATTATTGAGTCAAAATCCTGCTCCATTTTTTTGCGCTGGGCTTCAAATCTTGCCTGGTCCCAAATTTCAAATTTTCTGCCTACACCGGCCAGCACCACTTCCCTGGAGATATCAGCGTAGGAGCGCAGGTATGGGGGAATCAGGATTCTCCCCTGTTTATCAAGGCTGACCATTGATGCGCCGGAGATAAAGAACCTTTGAAAGTCTCTGGACTGCCTGTTGGCCATATTCAGCTTATAGAAACTGTTTTCAATTTGTTCCCATTCCTGAAAAGGATAGGCCACGACACAGTCATCAAAATTGGTGATCATTATATTGCCGTCAGGAGATTTTTCCAGTATTATTTCCCTGAATTCAGGCGGCAGCATTAGTCTGCCCTTGGGATCAATATGTCTTTGGCTGTGTCCTCTGAACATTTTTAAACCACCTTATACCACTCTTTACCACCTGATTTCACATTAGGCAAGTGAAAGTCAAGATGAAATATAATAATATTTAAAATATTTCGGAAAAAAACCATTTCCTGAACATGACCACTTGTCAGGAGATTATTTACTCCGGGTTTTTCGATCTTTTGACCCATTTCTGATGGCCTGCCGAGTTGAGTTTATGAAGCCGGGGACTGTCCACTTGGTAACTTCTCAATAGTTCCCGGCAATGGGACCAAAAGAAAACACCTGGACCCCGGCCTGCGCCGGGGTGACGACCGAGAGAACTCCCCAACGCGGCACTCCATTCCGTCACCCCGGCGCAGGCCGGGGTCCAGATAGCACGAAATACCGAGGAAAGGCTGTCCGGTCTTATTGAGAAGATACAACTTTTGACTCTCAAGCAGTTTACAATAATCCATAATCTGCAAAAGGCAAGCTGTTCCTGATAGACGGGCAATAAGCACGCCCCTTGGTCAGGCGGTTGGTTCATCCCTGTTTACTTAATACATTATGCAATTTCTGAAGAGCTTTGAAACAGCTGTCATGTAAAGAACATTTTCCTTCAGTTTTTTCCCAGCGGTAAACACTTCCCGGAGTGACCCCTATCCTGGAGGCAAATCTGGAAACTGAAAGCCCGGCCTGGCTTCGCAAGTCTCTAATATTTGCCCCTGTGGGAACAAAGGCTTCAGGAACAGGCTTTTTCTTTTTCCCGATTTTTGGGGCCTTGTTTGAAGCTTTGTTAACAGGCGATTTTTTCGCGGACCCGGTCTTAACGGATTTCTTGCCTTTACCCCTGGTTTTGGATTGAGAGGCTTTTTTCCCGGAAGAAGCAGGCAAAACCTCCTCATCCATGTCAATGCCAAAAATATCACCCAGGCTGCCCTCTCCTAAAATGTCCTCAGGGCCGGATTCAAGACCAGGCAGGGATACCTCTTCTGAAATGAGTTCAGAAGCTTCCACTCCTCGTAACAGAAAGAGCAGTTCAGGCTCAGAGTCCAGGCGGTTGCCAACACCGTAGAGCACCGCGGCCACGTGCTTACACATGACTGCCCAGTCCGGGCAGGTGCATGCAAGAGACATCTCTCCAGGCAGGGGGAAAAGGCCCTGTTTTTGATTGGTGACTATGGTCATTACCTCGTCTGAAAGTCTGCCCTGCAAAAGTTCGAGCAGGGAGCCGATCCGGCCTGAACAACTGCGTTTTATGCTCGCCCACTTTTCCCTGTCCAGTTTTTTGATACTGATGGCAACTTTATACATTTCTGTGCCGCAGACAATGCCCTCGACTTTACCCGCGCTTATTCCAAGATGGCAAACAGAGCCGTTCCTGGCATAGGTCCGGCCTCTGGGCAGGCGGTTTTCATAGTCGGAAAAGGATTCCAGGTGGGAGCACCAGCCTTTGCCCCAGAAGGTTCTGGCCATCAATCTGCCCTGGATATCCACGGGATGGATTGTTTTTCCTTTTTTGCGCAGTTTTTCCATCTCCCTGCGCGCCCTGGCCTTTCTTGTGGCCACGGGCACGTATGGGGCCCACCCCCATCGTGACATAGGCAGTCCTCCGATAATTATGTCATGGACGCCCTGGTAATATCCAGGCTGACCATCTCCATTAATTGTTCATCAGGCAGTTCCGTGAGCTTGATCTCGCCGGCGCTGGAAAGCATCTGCCGGGCCAGTTCCTTTTTTTCACTGATAAGCAAGTCGATTTTTTCTTCAATGGTCCCGCTGGTTACAAACTTGTGAACCAGGACATTCTTTTTCTGTCCGATGCGAAAGCTTCTGTCCGTGGCCTGATTTTCCACGGCCGGATTCCACCAGCGGTCGAAATGGATCACGTGGGACGCGGCAGTCAGGTTCAGCCCGGTCCCCCCGGCCTTCAGGGAAAGAATAAAAAAAGGCGGACCATCATCCTTTTGAAAGCTATCAACAATTTTTTTGCGTTGTTTAACGTTGACACCGCCATGCAGGTGCAGACCAGGCCTGCCGAATACCTGAGTCAAGTACTCTTCCAGGGGGGAAATAATTTCACGAAACTGGGTAAATATCAATACCTTCTCCTGGCGCTGGGCAAGCTCCCGGCAAATTTCAGCAATCCTGACAAACTTGCCGCTTTTGGCCGGGGAGAAGTCATTGTCCCCAAGAAACTGGCCGGGATGGTTGCAGATCTGCTTGAGGCGCACCAGGGTCTGCAGGACTATGCCCCGCCTGGCCATGTCATCAATCCTTTCTTTATTTTTCAGGGCATCCTTCATGACCGTTACTGCCTGATGGTAATACCTGACCTGTTCTCTGGTCAGGTAGCAGAACTGTATGGTTTCAGTCTTGTCAGGCAGGTCCGAAATTATACTTTTATCTGTCTTGAGCCTGCGCAGAATATAAGGACTCACAAGTTTTCTCAGGGGTCCGAAAGATTTTTGCGGGCTTTCTTCCAGTTCTTTGACAAAATTTTTAAACTGCCTTGCGCTGCCCAGAAGACCGGGATTGAGAAAATCAAACAAAGACCATATGTCGCCGAGTCTGTTTTCAATAGGGGTGCCGGTCAGGGCGATGCGGGCCCGGGCCTGAAGCTTTTTCACGGCCTTGCTCTGGTTGGTGGAGTGATTTTTTATGGCCTGTGCTTCGTCAAGAATGATATAATTCCATCTTTGAGCGGACAGCCATGGGGTTCGCGATGCCATGGCGTAAGTTGTAACCACCAGGTCGTATCCTTTAAGACATTGGGATGGGTTGCGCTCCAGGTTCTGCATGTCCTTTTTGTGCAGTTCAGATGGGTGCAAAAAAAAGAGTTTCAGCCCGGGGGCAAAGCGCCTGGCTTCGCTCCGCCAGTTTCCCAGCAGAGACGCCGGGATGATAAGCAGGCTGGGCCGGGAATTGTTGCCGGCGCAATGTAGGCTCAAAAGGGCCAGGACCTGAATGGTTTTGCCAAGTCCCATGTCATCAGCCAGACAGGCCCCAAGCCCCAGTTGACTGAGAAAGTTGAGCCAGGCTGTACCTTCTTTCTGGTAGGGACGAAGGACGGCCTTAAGATTTGATCCCATTTCCGGCTGGCCGATACTGGCCGGGTTTCTTAGACCATGCAGTACTTCCTGCAGGGCCTTGCCTGCTATTACCCGGGACCAGTCAGCTGCTTCCTGGTCCAGAAAGGCTTCTTTGGGGTCTCTGGCCGCCCCGGCCAGCATTCTCATGCCCTCAATAAAGGACACTTCACCTTTTGTTGACAGCTTTTCCACTTTTTCCCAGTGGGATATAGCCTCTTGCAAACGCTCTTTATCCACCTCTATCCACTGGCCCTTAAACATGACCAGGCCGTCTTCCCCGGAAAGAAGCTCCTCAATTTCTTCCCTGGACAGGGATATTTCACCCAGAGCCACATCCACGCTGAAGTCAAGCATGGAATCAGCCCCGAATCTGCTCTTTCTTGTTTCACCGATAACAGCGCTGACCCTGGGTCTTGGTCGTCTTTTCCACCAGTCGGGCAGGCGCAGGCTCAGCCCGGACTCTTTCAGAACTGCGGCTGAACGAAGCATCTGGTAGGCCTGACCAGCTGACCAGGCCATGGGCCGGTAGACAGCCCTGTTGTCAACCATTTCCCTGACCCAGCTGCAGCGGGCCGCAGCTTCATTAACCGGGGTCAGGAGTTTAATCAGGGCTTGTCTGTTCCTTGTCCCGGCGTAAAGTTCAAAGGCCTTGCCCAGGGGCAGGTGCTTGAGCTGTCCACCTGATCCAATTCCAGTGGAAAAACTGGCCATAAAGGCAAAAGGCCTTTTGGGGTCGTTTTTGTTTTCAGCCAGGTGAAAAGTCACCCTGCCCACCTTATTCCATTTGGGGGCCCTCATGCTTAAAAATTTTTCCAGTCCCCCGTCTTGGGCCATTGCCCCTGTTCCCCACTGGACGAGCTGATGCCAGATCAGCTCCAGGGTCTCAGTGTTCAGGTATTCGCCGCCGGCCATGGGAGGGGCCGACTCCACCCACATGTTTATTTGTTCTTGGGAAGGAGGGTCTATGGACGTTTGGGTCTGATCCGGGGGAAGGTGACAGATTCTGGTTAAAAAATGAGAAGCTACACCCCCCCAGAAGGCTGTTTCCGGAGTCCAGGGGACCTGGTCTTTTCCGGCGCCCAGGGAAAAAAGCCCTTCCCGCCAGTCACTTTTGAAGGCCCGGGCAAGGTTGTTAAACCCGGATACTTTTTCCTGATCAGAAGTATCCAGAATTAATCTATTATGTGGTGACAGTCGAATGGTAATCATGGGGGCATTGAATAACGATTTGTTGATAAGTAAATTTCGTAACTATTCACCACATACGGAATATGGCTATTCAAAGGCACTGGATTCCGGCTCCCGGTTCAATCTCGGGACAAGCTTCGCCGGAATGACGGTAAATGGTAGCACCCTGCTCTAACCGTCACCCCGGATTTGATCCGGGGTCCAGGTCTTTTTATCTTCGATCTTGGTGAATAGTTACCAGAACATTAAAAAAAATATGTGCCGGGGTGCCTGTCCCCTGCTTTCCTGAGAAAGGGCTAAACTATTTCGATGACTGAATAAATATGTTCAATTACTGCCAGGGGTTTAAAAGGGTCGCGCCGCTTTCTCTCATGTCCCGGGTATTCCTGGTAACAACAGTCAAACGATGGGCAATCCCGGTAGCGGCAATAAGGGCATCAATGGCAGGCATCTGCCTG
>PWNK01000082.1 GCA_003557865.1 Desulfonatronovibrio sp. | reverse complement strand
TATGACAAGCAGCGCCAGTACTACTCAAGAAGAAAGATGGAGCAGATCAAAAACAGCCGGGCCCAACTGGTTGTGGTTCCCTGTCACAGCTGCCACGGCCAGATCAGGGCCATGGCCGGTCAGTACGGACTTCCGGATCTTGAGGTCAAGTATCTGTGGGAGGTGGTGGCCGAGGCCCTGGTTGTAGAGTAGGAATGAGGGACCATGTCCCTGATCCTGAGCATCCAGACCAGTCCATTGAAATTTATCCTGGTGAGCCCGCGGAAAGTCTTTTGCGGGCGTATCAGTTCAGATGTCTTCTGATCTCCTCCCAGATCTGCCTGGAACGGGACTCATCCCCCACGATTCCGACCCTGATGGTGATTCTTGTAGTATTTGCGGAACGGTAGCTCAGGTTTATCCAGACATTCGTCCCGTCAGGATATTTTGATTCAAAGCTTGTGGAATCAACCTTTTTTTCCTCTTTTTCCACTGGCAGGTTCAGGCTGACCAGGGCACTTCTAGTGGCTTCATGCACCTCGTGCATATTGCGGCCGATATCTTCCTGAAGGCGGCCCTTGAAATAAATGGCTGTTCCTCCTCCTGCTGCCCCACCCAGAACGAACCAGCACCCTGAAAGGCTTAGGCAGAAAAAAACGACTAAAAAAGTGCCCATGACCTGCTTGGCTTTATACATGGCGGTTTCCTTTTCTTTTTATATCTTGTAACTGTTCAGCAAAATCGAATATGAAGACCTGGACCCCGGATCAAGTCCGGGGTGACGGTTAAATGAGATCCTTGCCCCTTTCTGTCATTCCGGCGAAGCTTGTCCCGGGCTTGAACCGGGAGCCGGAATCCAGGGTATTTTAAAAGCCTTCTAGCAAATGTGGTGAACAGTTACTATATCTTAATCTTTTCACCTGTAACGTTTTACTTCTAATCCCTTACTGCAGATACCCCCATTCCTGCAGCCTGGTGTAGGCATGCCTGGCGTATTCTCCCTGATTAACAAGCTGCAGATAGTCGTAATACTTACGGGCGGCCTGCTCTTTTCTGCCCATTCCTTCCAGGGAGAAGCCCTGGAAAAAGGTGGTGTTGGGATTTCCTGAAAGAGCTTGTTCATAACTGTTGAACTGGGACAGGGCCTGGTCAAAATTCCTGAGGCGCAGATGAGCCATGCCCTTAATATGCATGGCCTGAGGTTCAGCAGGGTAAATCGACCTGGCTTTTTCAGAGTATCTCAAGGCTTCCCTGTCGTTTCTCAAAGCTAAGAGACACTTGGCCATTTTCAGGTTTGCTGCATAATCCTCTGGAGCGGCATTAAGTGAATTTCTGTAATGTTCTCCAGCCTTCTGAGGGTTTCGCTTCATCATTTCACCGTCCCCGTCCTGCATGGCCTTGACCGCGGGAGCAATTCTGCGCAGTTGGGCAGTATTGTCCATATACCTTTCCCTGAAAACAGGGCTGGTTCTCTTGCGGGCCTCGTACCTGGAAGCAACCTCATTCAGAGCCGTGCGGTAGCGTTCGCTGCTCATGGGGTGCGTAGAAAAAAGGACCGCCATGGAACTTTCTTCCTTGCCTGACATTTCATTGAGCATGCTCATGAGACCCACAAATCCTTCCGGGTTGTAACCTGATTGGACCATGTACTCCAGACCGAGGGAGTCCGCCTCCCGCTCCTGGTTCCGGCTGTACCCGGCCAGAAGAGCCCCTGCCCCGATTCCTCCCAGGCCGGCCACAAGATCCCCCATGTCAGGCCCTGCAGCCACAGATACACCGGACAGAACCACCGCCGCCAGAAGACCCCTGGTCATTCTCTGGCTGGTATGGCGGGCGGAGACATGTCCTGCCTCGTGACCGATGAGGGCAGCCAGCTCAGCCTCGTTTTCCAGATCCAGGAGGATGCCTCTGGTGATGCCGATGGTCCCCCCCGGGAAGGCATAGGCATTGACATAGGGAGCATTGAGGACATGAAAGGAATAGGGCATGTGCGGCCTGTGGGTCTGCCCGGCAATGGACCCTCCCACATGGGAGACGTAATCGCCCAGTGCCTTGTCCTGAACCGCTCCGTAATCGGCTGAAATCTGATGCGGAGAATTTCGCCTGTCAACTTCAATTTCCTGGGATTCGCTCATGAGCATCAGTTCACGGCGCCCGGTGACAGGATGGACAGCGCACCCTGCCAGAAACCCCGCAGTCGCCAGGCTTGAGAGATAGATGAACTGGCGCCTGGTCAAGCCGCCAGCCTGTTTTATCATATTCGGTCTAAAAAATAATTTTTTCATGTCCAGAGATCTCTTTTTCGTGGTAAATAATATTCATGACTCAGCCTCAACTTCTAAAATAATCCGCAGTTCATTGCAAGAAGGCAGAGCAGGACACAGCATATATTTTTCAGACCTGCAAAAAATGAATTCCTCTGAGCGTTGAAAGCAAAGCTTCCCATACCCCTTATTCAGTCCATGTTTTTAGTTGCCCTGCGCCTGGAGTTTTTTTAGAGAAACGGAAAAACAGCATAAGGATGCAGGAAGAAAGAAAAATGAGATTCATATTCAAGGTGTGCGCATCAATATACCTGGTAATTATCTTTACCGTGGTCTCGCTGCTGACCATAATATTTTATCGCGACAAAAAAACCAGGCTTGAACGTATCAGCAAAAACACCGCCCTTTTCAGTCCGATCCTGTTAAAAATAATGGGAATCAGCTACAAAGTTAATGATCATTCACCAGGAAAGGGCCTGACCGGAAAAACCCTGGTCGCTGCCAATCATCTTTCCTACGTGGATGTTTTTGTCCTGGCTGCGGTCCGCCCCATGCTCTTCATTTCCTCTGTTGAGCTGTCCGGAACACTTTTGGTGGGGCACATCTCCAGAATGGGGGGAACGGTTTTTGTTGAGCGCAGGAAATACAGGAATTTAAGGGGGGAGATCAAGAGCATAGCTTCAGTCCTGAATCAGGGATTTACTGTGGTTCTTTTTCCTGAGGCAACTACATCAGATGGAACAGCCCTTCTTCCCTTCAGACCCTCACTTTTTGAAGCAGCCATTATATCCCAGGCGGATATTACCCCGGTATGCATCAGGTATCTGAAGATCAACGGACGTCCATTGAATATGCGGACCAAGGATCATATCGTCTTTCACGGCGGGGTAAGACTTATTCCGCACATGATCCGGCTGTTCAGCCACCACGATATTGAAGTGGAGATAAATGTCCTGGAAAAAATCCCTGTCAGCGGCAGGTCCAGAAAGGATCTTGTACGCAAGGCTCAACAGGTGATAGAAGACTGCTACCTTGAAGGGCTTGACTGGATACGCTGAAAAGGACCAGACTTTTTCTTAAATTAACATTCAGGCGGCCGGTCAATCCGCTGAACAACTGCCTCAAACCCATGCCCGCTGAACAGGCTTCTGATACTAACCCACCCACATGTCTTCATCTTCTCCAGTGTCATGATGGTATCTGTTTTTTTCCCTTTTTCTGATGATCTCCAGCGCGCTCTGAACTTCACTTATAGCCCTGAGGGTTCTGGACTTGAGCTGTTCGTCATCTGTTTCGCCTGATCTGAGACTGGCGTAGAGATTCTCTTCAGCCTTTTTCAGGTAGAGCTTCTTGTCGCTCATAGCAACTCCTTGCCCTGCTGGGCGGATACTGTTCTGCCGGGTTGAGAGGCTCGAAAGAAATTATATCCCCTGCTCCGCCCATTTGCAACATGCAATGATCAGCCGCCTCTGCTGGCCCCTTGCATTGTTCACTCAATCGGATAAGACTGGCCTGGCCGCAAATGCTGCGAAAATTTTAATAGCCGTTTATGAATACTTATCTTCTTGCATTATTCCTGAGCATGGTCACCGCTCCTGAACTGGTGGTCTTTGTCCTTTATGAGGCCATAACCAGCTCCGGATTCAATGCTTTTATCATCACCATGATCATCAGCCTAGGCGGGACTGCAGGGTCGGGAGCCATCTACCTGGCTGCAAGACTGGTGGGGCAGAAACGCTGCCTGCATCTCATAAGACGCCATGGCAGGAAGATCCTGCTCAAGCCTGATGATCTGGATAAAATTGATTATTATTATGAGAAATGGGGAGGAGTTATTGTTTTTTTCGGCAGGTGGCTGCCCACTTTCAGAAGCCTGGTTTCAATTCCAGCCGGCCTTTCCAAGATGTCCTTCTGGAAGTTCATAGCCTTTACTTTCTCAGGAACCATGGTCTGGAATTTGATCCTGTGTTCCATAGTATACGGATTCGGAGCCTATCTGGACTATCTGGAAATGGGACTTGAAGGGTATACCTGGGCCGCGTTCAGCGCCCTGCTGCTGTTAACAGTTTACTTTATTGTCCGCAGAACAGGAGAAAGGATTATGAAGGGACCTGAGGCATGGAGCAGCAACTCTGAAAACCGGGGAAAACATAAGCTCCAATAAAGGCAGCAAATGTTTGGCCTTATGCATGGCAGTTGCAAAGCACTGCATACCCTGCCAAAGGGTCAGGCCTTTTGGCAGGGTATCATGCTCAAGGTTTTTATCAGTCGGTTAAAGCCGCGGGTGATACAGCCTGTACCAGTTGGGCGCTGGAATTGTAGACCATGGTGCTTTCCAGGGCGACAATCTTGGAAATCAGGCTGGGATCTCTCATCACCTCACGGTTGAGCCGTGCTTTTTGAAGGTTCTTGATTTCATCCGCATGGGACTGGTTCTTTCCTGCAGCCTCGTTCTGAACCGAGTTTGCGGTATCCAGGTTGAAATTACTTACAGTGCTGATATTCATGGCTTACCTCCTTATGCTAAATTAATGACCCTGACCTTGCTTATCTTATCGGTCGACCTGCTTACAACTTAAGGGATGAAATGGATTTATCTTCTTTCTTTTTTTCCTTGCCAACTCCGCGGAAATGGTTATAAATGTTTTACTTAACACAACTCCCATCCACTTTACGAGGGGGCGAAACGGCTTCGACAGGGATGATAGAAGCCAGGGTTGCAGGCCGAGGTGCTGTGGGGACCTCGTTAAACACGCAGCAAACAATTAGTTGCCAAAAACAACAATTACGCACTGGCTGCATAGACAGCCACGTTTCCTGGTGACCCATGCCTGATAAGCACCAGGAAGCGACGACACCCCTTCAGGCTGCCCGGTTTAAGCCATGTCCTGAGGCTTTGACCGGAAAGAAAGATCAGGACTGGTCCTGAGGAAAGCCGTTCGAAGCTGATCCCGGGACGAGAATAAAATTCGGACTATGCCTGTAGAAGCCTTGAGCGGAACATTCTTGGACGCGGGTTCAACTCCCGCCGCCTCCACCATTAGATAATTTATTTCAATAGGTTAGACTTAGAAATAACCAGGAATTACCAAAAGGGATACCTTATAAAAACATAAGCCGCCCCCCGGTGAAGAGGACGGCTCATGTTTTTATGCCGTTCCTCCACTTTCCCATTCTGACATCTAACGATCAGACCTTATAATAACAGCTTATCATCAATATCTATCAACCTCCACAGCGTTCATGCCTGGCAAGAACAATGTGATCTTGCCGAATCAAGCTTTCAAAATGCGCTTAGGCACAATCCTCAAAACCCGGAGGCAATGAATAATCTGATTTATGTTCTTTTGAAACAGAACCAGGATGAAGATGCCCTTGCCTGGCCCGGCAAGATTGTAAAGATCCAGCAGGAAAACCCGTTCTTTCTCAACAACCATCCCCTGGCACATTTCAAATCAGGCGACCCGGCCAGAGCCCGGTCAGGATCCAGGCATTTTCCGTCCATCATGAATCTTGAACCCTTTGAATGATCAGGGCCTCGAGATCGTGGGCACCTTCTTTATCTCGCTTTTCGAGATACTGCAGGAGCTTTAGGGAATCACTGCCAAGCCTTTCAAGATCCAGCCATGACCACTTGGGGCCAAAGGGTCTGATAAGGCTTGCTCCTGACCTGAGGAGCCTTTTAGTTCCGCTGATGTTGCCCTGTCTCATATGAAACAGGGCAACTGCTATCTGAAGAATTCCCTTGTAAACATCCCGCTCCCTGGTTTTGTCTTCAAGCCACAATTTTTCAAGTGTTTCATGGCAGGCATAATAGGCACCAGAGTTGAATTGTTCTACAGCCCTTTCCAGTTCGATCATGTCGTCACCTCCTTTTGCTGAGCGCCAAGACTTAAAAAATATTGCTTTAAATTTAATACAATGTTAAAAGACACTCAAATAAATATAATTCCATGAACAGCCGGATTCCTGATCCTGGTCATTGCCCTGGTTTTTGCCTGGGGAATCAAGCAGGCAGTCATCGAGCCCATCGGCATGACCGCCCTGATGCAGGTCTTTTTCAAGGTTACCCAAGGTCAGCAGGCCGATCCCCAATGGGAGGCCAAGCTGGAGAGTGTCTCTTCAAAATTCGGGGAACTGAAGGAGAAAGCCAGAAACTGGCGGGGCCAGGAAAAACCGCACCCAGCCCCCCAGAGCACTGAACCGGCCGGACACGCCTGACTTTCAGGCGATGGATGAAAACCATAGATATTTGAAGATTGATATCTTAACAGATGCAGCCACAAAACACAGATACGGGGGTACAGGATGAAAAAAATTATGCTGGTTAATGTGTTCTTTTTAGTGTCGATGTTCTTTGCCTGTTCCTTGCAGGCAGATCAGGTCCGGGCTCCGGTCCCATTTTCTGCGGACATGAACACTTACGGTGCAAAGGGCAAAATATTTGCCTCTGCCGACGGCATGCGTATGGAGATGACAGAACCTGACTCAGAAATGCAGATAATCATGATTGAAAATTATGCCCGGCAGGTCTTGCTTGTGTGCGCGGATGAAGGGGAAAAGGTCTGCACTGAAATGCCCATGGACCTGAACTTTGCCCATGAAGACGATGATGACCAGGACCTGTTTCTCATCTTCGGAGAGCCCTGCGCAGAAAAGCCCAGGGAATCAAAACGCCTCGGCCGGGAATCCCTGCAGGGACGCTCTGTGGAAAAATGGAGCTGTGCCTATCAGGACGGGTCAACTTCGACCACCTGGTACGACACCAAACTGCAGACCATTATCAGGGCTGAGAGTGACGATGGGGTCTTTGAACTGACCAATATCAGGGAAGGCCGTGTTTCCAGGGACCTGTTTGATCCGCCTGCTGGATACTCGGTGTTTTCCATGGGTGATTTTTTCAAGGGACTGCAATAGTCGCCTAAGCCGCAAAGAGCCGGCAGGACAATATGGTCCCCTTGAAAAAAAGCATTGCTTGTTTTTTTTGGGGTTGCAATGGCCGAATTTAAAATGCTATGAAATAGTTAAAGCCCTTTCATTTTGCTTGGTTTCCCAACATCTTAAATGTTTTCATTCTGTTGTCATTATTAGCGGATTGTGCTCATTACTTAATGCATATCCGCTTACATCAGTGAAGCACAGATGTCCCTTGAACAAGATATTTAGACGGAGAGAAGGAGTTAATATGCGCATCTGCCTGCATTAACACGCCATCGGGCATTTGGCCGGGCAAAATGCTTATTGGCATTGGTCATTTTTTTATCCCTATTAACACTACAGCGACACTTTGTGTAAATTATCGCCTCGGCCACCGGGGACAGGCACTTTTGCCAACCTC
>PWNK01000084.1 GCA_003557865.1 Desulfonatronovibrio sp. | reverse complement strand
CGATACAGTATCCGTACAGATTAAGTAATTTTCATCCGGGGTATCTGTTTAGCGCTTTTAAGGAAAGCAGGGGACAGGCACTCCTAGACCCACTTGAGCATCATTTTGTGCTTTAAAATGTTTCATTTTTGGGACAAGTGGGTCCAGGAAGAGCCAGTCCCCGTGCCACCTGCAAAGCGCTAAACAGATACGATCCGGGAAGTCTTTCTTTCTGAATGAAAACCAAGTAGATAAGTGTATCTATTGACTCATCTCTTTACCCATTGCAGACAATTGATTAAAATGGGCAGTTACACACAGCTCAGGACTTGGAATCTCAGGTGCTGATCTGTTTCAATCAGGCAGCTATTGTCCAATATCCAAAAACATGGGTTTAAATTGCCGAACTGAAGGTAATTACAATTCCAGCTTTGCGCTTTAGCTTTGACTAAAATTTGGTGATGTTAAACAGGCTCAAGGAGTGACTATATGCCAAAAAAATTCTTTGGAACAGATGGTCTGAGAGGACAGGCCAATATTTTTCCCATGCTTCCGGAGATTGTGCTCAGACTCGGTCTGGCTGCAGGTCAATACTTCAGAAACGGACACCGACGTCACCGGGTACTTATCGGCAAGGATACCAGGCTGTCCGGATATGTATTTGAAAGCGCCCTGACCTCTGGATTTTGCGCGTCAGGCATGGATGTGTACATGGTTGGCCCCATGCCCACCCCGGCCATTTCCTTTTTGACCAAGAACATGCGTGCCGACCTTGGGGTGGTCATATCCGCGTCCCATAATCCTTTCATGGATAATGGCATTAAGTTTTTTGACCAGATGGGCTTTAAGCTTTCGGATAAGGTTGAGGAAGATATTGCCGAGATGGTTCTCTCTCCCGACATCACCTGGAGGCATCCTCAGCCTGAATTCATAGGCAAGGCGACAAAGATTGTAGACAGTCCGGGCCGATATATAGTGCATCTGAAAAACAGCCTGCCCCCCACCATGAGTCTTCAGGGGATGAAGGTGGTTATTGACTGTGCCAACGGGGCCACTTACAGGGTCGCCCCGCTCATTTTCGAGGAACTCGGGGCCAAAGTCATCACAACAGGAACAGAACCTGATGGCCTTAACATCAATAAAAAATGCGGATCACTATATCCCGAGGTGGCAGCCAGTAAGGTCCTGGAGCATGGCGCTGATCTGGGCCTCACCCTTGATGGCGATGGAGACCGCCTGATTGCCATTGATGAGAATGGAGTTATTCTGGACGGAGACCAGATCATGGCCATATGTGCCAGAGACCTCATGCAGAAGGAATCGCTTCCCGGAAAAACTCTTGTCTCAACGGTAATGAGCAATATGGCCCTGGAGGTGTTCATGCAGTCCATGGGAGGCTGTCTTGTGCGGACCAGGGTTGGAGACAGGTACGTGGTTGAGACCATGCGTGAAAAAGGGGCCATTATGGGCGGCGAACAGTCCGGGCATCTGATTTTCATGGACTATTCCACTACCGGGGACGGAATTCTGGCCGGAATCAGGCTTATTCGGATCATGCTTGAGCAGAATAAGTCCTTGTCTGAATTGTCCAGGCTGTTAATTCCCTTTCCTCAGAAACTGATTAATGTCCATGTTGAAAGGAAGGTCCCTTTTGATGAAGTTGAGGCCATTCAAAAGGCAGTCAGCGAGGCTCAGAAAAGCCTTGGGAATAAAGGAAGAGTCCTGCTCAGGTATTCAGGAACCGAATCCGTGGCCAGAGTCATGGTGGAGGGTGATGATGAAGGGCTTGTGGAGAAATGGGCAACGGACCTGGCCAGCGAAGTTGAAAATGGTCTTAAGCTCCGGGTGTGATTTATGTTGCCGGTGACAATCTTCTACAGGGGTTATGTACCCGTTGAATTAATAAATAAAGGAGTCTGACATGGAAGCCAGAAAGGTTATAATACCAGTCGCCGGCTGGGGTACAAGATCGTTGCACGCCACCAAGAATGTTCCCAAGGAAATGCTTCCTGTATATAAAAAGCCGGCAGTTCAGTATGTGGTTGAAGAAGCCATTGACTCCGATCTCAATGATGTTGTTTTTGTGACCAATCAGCAAAAAAGAATCATTGAAGACCATTTTGATTACAACCTTTCCCTGGAAGCACTGCTCAGAAGGTCGGGCAAGGAGCACCTCTTGAAGGATGTCCGGCAGGTGGCGGAAATGGCGAATATAATATCAGTACGCCAGAAGGAACAGCTGGGATTAGGGCACGCTGTTCTCTGCGCCCGGGAAGTGGTGAAAAAAGAACCTTTTGCGGTCATGGTGGGAGATGATCTCATGTTCAGCAAAGAACCGGCCATCAAGCAGCTGGTGGAGGTTGCCAAGACTGAGCATATGCCTGTAGTCGGAGTGGTTGAGGTCCCCCTGGAACGTGTGTCCAAATATGGGATCATCAGGGGCGAGGAGATATCACCTGGACTGTACCGGGTCAGACAGGTTTATGAGAAGCCTGAGCCAGGAGAAGCCCCATCAAGACTGGCCATGGTGGGGAGGTATGTTCTTACTCCGGAAGTTTTTGAATATCTTGAAAAACTAGAGCCGGGATACGATCTTGAATACCAGCTGACCGACGCCCTGCAGGCTCTTGCCCAGCACAAAAGGCTTCTGGCGGTCAAACTCGACGGCATGAGGTTTGATATTGGTGACTGGGCGGATTACCTGAGCGCCAATGTATACTTTGCCCTCAAGGACCAGGAGCTTAAAGATGAATTGATTGAAAGGCTGGAGGAATTTTTGCCTTGCAAAAAGTAGCGACCTCCATGTTCCTGACCCTGTTTCTGGCTGCCGCGGCCGTTCCAGCCATGGGGGCCATTATCAATCAGGAGTTGCTGGTCAAAACAATTGACAGCAACTATTCCGGGATAAGCAGTTATTCCCTTGTGGTATCCCTTAAGGACAGCGACTTGAGCCTCAGAATCTGGCACCACAACAGCCAATGGCGTCAGGAATGGGTCAAAACTTCTGAGCAGGGTCAGGAGGTGGTTGCGGTTGCAGTCGGCCAGGGTCAGACAACCTTAAAATCTCTGGGTAACCCGCTCATTGGGCCTCCATTGACTGCAATTTTGTTTCATAAAAGTTCATGGTGGTTAAATGCCGGCCTTGATTTCCAGGTGCAAAGCTACCATTTTTTTCATGGCAGACCGGCTCTGGCCTTGGGAATGGTCCTGGCAGGTGATCCCAGGCCCAATTTGTGGCTGGATAATGAACAAATGGTGCCTCTGAGGATGTTTTTTTCAAAAAAGGGAAAAAGAGTGGATCTGGGCTGGCTGGAACACAGAAATATCGGCAACTACAAGCTCCCCCACAAAGCGCTCCTTTCAACCGAACAGGAGCAGATGATCTGCTATCTTGACTGGAGAGATATTAACGCACATTACGACACCCGGCTGTTTTCAGTTGAAGCCCTGAAGCAATCTTTTTCAGGTGTGTCACTAAGTCCTCCGGATGAGGTTATGGACTTTCATCAAATTCTGGCCGGTCTTAAATAATTGACCTGTCAATCCAGGCTGTTTTAATTTGTTATTACCTTGTTTATCTGCCGCCAATAAAACCCTCGGACATTTTTCCTCAGCCATGGCCAATCATGAAAGCAGGCAGGCACTGTGGTCTGTTGTAATCCTGTCTCCTCCCTATAGAAGTCTTATATATCAGGAGCCTGATTATTTCCCGCCTCTGATCTGGAAGCCCGGTCTGCGGGTCCTGGTACCCATGGGAACTACAAACAGGCTGTTGACCGGGGTGCTTAAGCCTTCAGTTGCTCTCGATTTTCCCTCCGAAATCAAAGATATCCACTGGCCTCTGGAAAGAGATCCTTTGATCTCCCCGGAATATCTTGAACTTGCCACCGAGCTGGCAAACAGACATGCGGTTCAGACCGGGGTTGTTCTGGCTGGTGTTTTGCCCGGGTCACTGCAGAGGATGCCTGCAAGACTTGTTTCCGGCAGGCAGGGAGTCAGGGTTGATCTGCCTGGTTACGGATCAGACAGGGTCAGGATCAGGGAACTGGCTTCAGAGTGGATGGAAGGCCAACTGGACTTTTTCTCAAGGAGCTCTCATTCAGGAAAAGTAGTTTCTGTAGCCAAGGATCCGCCATGGTCCATTATGCCCAATGCCAGGCTGCAGTGGGGGATTATGGATGCTTTGTGGGAACGGGGCAACATGTCCGTCACAATGCTCAGAAAGATGTTTGGCCCCGGGGCTGGGAGCAGTCTCAGGTCACTGGCTCGCAACGGGCTGGTAAAAATCCGGATTGAAGACAGTCACCATATCCAAAAGCCGTGTTCTCCAGGTATTCTTGACTACAAACTCACGTCTGACCAGGATAATGCATTATCCAGGTTATTGCCCGATCTGGAGAAAAGAGCATTTAAGGTAAATGTCCTACATGGGATCACCGGAAGCGGAAAGAGCATTGTTTATATGCACCTGGTTAGAAGATGCCTGGAAAAGGGAAGATCAGCCTTTGTCCTTGCGCCTGAAATCGCCATTGCGGTTCAGCTGCACGCTCTTGCACTGAGAACCTTGTCTGGCTTCAGAATTGTTCTCCATCACGGTCTAAAGGGGGCGAAAAGCAAGGAGCATCTTTTTCATGAGCTTGGCGGCAGTACAGGCCCTGTCCTTGTTGTCGGCACCAGATCGGCCCTTTTTATGCCTTTAAACAATATCGGCCTGATAGTCATAGATGAAGAGCACGATGAATCATTCAAGCAGGAACAGGGATTTGTCTACCAGGCTAAGGAAATTGCCCACTATCTGGCCAGGCGTGACAAGGCTCTTTTGATTCTGGGATCAGCAACTCCGGACATCAAGACATATTTTGCTGCCAGTCAAGGCAGGATTAGCCTTGTGCCAATGCAGGCCAGGGTTGGGAAAAGCCTGTTGCCCAGAGTTGAATTTGTTGATCTGAAAAAAGACACGCAATCCTTTGGCCCTTTATCCAAGATCTGTGAAGCGGTCCTCAAAGAAACCCTGAGCAGGGGGGAACAGGCTGTAATAATGCATAACCGCAGAGGGTATTCCCCGATCATCATGTGCAGCAGCTGTTCCGAAACAGCCAAATGCCATAATTGCCAAGTGTCTCTAACTTACCATAAAAACAGGCAGAGGCTGGTTTGTCACTATTGCGGTCATTCGATTCCTTTTTCAATAATATGCAGTAAGTGCCGGAGTTCAGAGTTTGTTCCTCTGGGGGAAGGAACCGAAAAGGTTGAGGAGTTTTTTCAGAAGAGTCTTCCAGGAATCAGGGTCTTGAGGCTTGATAGAGACAGCACCAGAAATCCGGCCAGAACAGAAGAGATGCTTGAGGAGTTTGCCCGGAATAATGCCCAGATCATGGTCGGGACCCAGATGTTGAGCAAGGGGCACTCCTTCCCCAATGTCACCCTGGGGATTGTGCTTGACGGAGACCTGGGCCTTGGTCTTCCGGATTACCGCTCATCGGAAAGGATATTTCAGCTGCTTGTTCAGCTCTCCGGCAGGGCCGGCCGGGGAGAAAAGCCGGGAAAGGTTCTTATTCAGACCAGAAATCCTGATCATTACTGCTGGAAGTACGTTGCTGCTGCTGACTATATTGGTTTTTTTGAAGAAGAGCTCAGAAGGAGAAGGATTTTCGGCTATCCGCCCTTTATCAGGCTCGGATTGATCAGGATATCTTTTTCGTCACTATGGAAAGGCAAGGAAAAATTCATCAGCTCTCTGGAAAAGGTCGTATCCGATGCAGGAGGCAGGCACGGGGTAAAAATAATGGGCCCGGCTCCGGCCCCTTTGTCAAGACTGAAGAACAGGGATAGATTTCATCTCCTGCTGAAGGCCAGGCAATGGAGCGACATAAGAAACGCCTTCACCGACCTGTTGCCTTACCTGTGCAAAGGAGGCAAAGTCAGGGCAAGCCTGGATCTTGATCCGTTGAATATGCTTTAGTGATTATTTTACAGGAGAGGTTCCGGGTTGTGGCGGATTTGATCTGAACTAAACCATGCTATCCAGGAGTTTTTTTATGAGAATCCGGGTTAACCAAGCCCTCAGTTCTGCGGGCCCGCAGGATAATATCACGGTCAAGGGATGGATCAGGACCAAGAGGCAGTCCAAAGGTTTCAGTTTTCTGGAAATTAATGACGGCTCTTGCCTCAAGAATCTCCAGGCAGTGGTTGATGAAGGTGTTTCGGGTTATGAAAAAATGGAGGCGATAAACACCGGGGCTTCAGTTGCGGTCACCGGAGATCTTGTGGCCTCTCCTGGCATGGGACAGGCGTGGGAGTTGAAAGCCAATGAGATTGCCCTCATAGGTCCGGCAGATCCTGGAACCTATCCTTTGCAGAAAAAGAGGCATTCCGATGAGTTTCTGCGTTCCATTGCCCATCTCAGGCCCAGAACCAACAAATACGGGGCCATGAACAGGATCCGTTCGGAAATGAGCTATGCTGTTCACAGCTATTTTCATGGCCTCGGCTTTAATTATATCCAGACGCCCATTATTACCGGGTCGGACTGTGAAGGGGCCGGGGAAATGTTCCTGGTTACAGCCCTGGACCTGGACCATGAGGCCTGCAAAGGGAAAAAAATCAGTTTTGAGCATGACTTTTTCGGCAAAAGAGCTCACTTGACTGTTTCAGGACAGCTCAGCGCGGAAAATCTGGCCTGTGCTCTGGGAGAGGTATATACCTTTGGCCCCACTTTTCGGGCTGAAAATTCCAATACCCCTAAACATGTGGCCGAGTTCTGGATGATTGAGCCGGAGATGGCCTTTGCTGATCTGGGCGACAGCATGAACCTGGCCGAAGATATGATCAAGAAGATGATCAGCCGTGCAAGGTTTAACTGTCCTGATGATATGGAGCTCTTCGCCAGGTTTGTGGACAAGGAACTGCAGTCCAGACTGGATAATATCCTGGACAAACCTTTTGTCCGCCTGCCGTATGCCCAGGCTGTAACCATTCTGCAAAAGGCCGCCCGAAAATTCGAGTTTCCCGTTGAATACGGACTGGACCTGCAGACTGAGCATGAGAGATTCCTGTGCGAAACATACTTTAAATCTCCGGTCATCCTTCATGATTATCCCAAAAGCATCAAGCCCTTCTATATGCGGGTAAATGATGACAGTGAAACCGTCGCCGCCATGGATGTTCTGGTACCAGGAGTTGGAGAGCTTGTGGGCGGAAGTCAGCGCGAGGAGCGCCTGGACGTTCTGGAAAGCAGAATTGAAGAAGCAGGGCTGAACAGTAAGGACTACTGGTGGTACCTTGATCTCCGTCGCTTCGGGACTGTTCCGCACTCCGGATTCGGACTGGGCTTTGAAAGACTGCTCATGCTTATCACCGGAGCAAGCAATATCAGAGACGTGATCATGTTCCCCAGGACTCCCAACTCCCTTGAATTTTAAGTCTTATCCCGGATTATGGGTCAGTTTTTTTGAAATAATTTTTTCATGATTTTTGCAGATTTTTATTGACAGTTGTGGTGATAGTTAATAGGAGATCGATCTTTCGGCGTGGTTTTGGCTGTGGGGTATAATTTTTAAGTACCTGTAATAACGGGTAAAGTTAAATTCAGTTTAAAAACAGCTT
>PWNK01000149.1 GCA_003557865.1 Desulfonatronovibrio sp. | reverse complement strand
CTGTTTGTCTTTTACTTCGGGATCATGGCCGACGTCACACCGCCGGTGGGCCTGGCATCTTACGCCGGGGCGGCCATAGCCCGTTCCGACCCGATCAAAACCGGGGTCCAGGCCTTTTACTACAGTCTGCGGATCATGATCCTGCCCTTTATCTTTCTCTTCAATACCGAGCTGCTGATGATCAGCGGGGTCACTGAAGACGGACGCGCCATCTGGATCGACAGTTACTTTCACATCAGCTGGATTTTCTTTTCCGGGCTGATCGCCATGTTCTCCTTTGCTTCAGCTCTGCAGGGATTTCTGGTGACCAAGTGTTCATGGTTTACACGTCTTATCTTATTGGTTAATTGTCTGACCGTTTTCAGGCCTGGCGTCTTTGAAGGGTACGTACCCATGGGCCGCATTGGCCTGCAGATAATCGGAGTTGCCGTATTTTTCGCCATATTCTTTATTCAGAAATATAATGCCAATCGTAAAAAACATTTCTTACAAAAAAGAAGTGTACCGGAGGATTACTAATGTTTAAACGCATACTGATTCCAGTTGACCTGCAGGAGGAGGACGAACGCCCCCGCACCCTTGCTTTTCATAAAGCCATTGAACTCTGCAGATTTTACGACGCCCAGCTCCATGTGCTGACCGTTGTCCCTGATGTGGGTATGCCCATAGTCGGATACTATTTCCCCACTGAGACAGAAGACAAGATCGTGGAAGAATCTGAAAGATTTCTGCACGAAGTGGTCAGCAGGCACATTCCCCAGGACATACACGTCCAGCATTTGGTGGCCCAGGGATCGGTTTACAAGAGGATCCTGAGAATGGCGGAAAAGGTCAACGCTGATCTGATTATTATGCCTTCCCAGCAGATGAAGTTTCAGGACTACCTCATCGGCTCCAATGCATCACGCGTGGTCAGGTATGCCAAATGTTCCGTCCTGGTGGTCCGCGGAGATTTTGATGACCATTTCATCTGCGTCAGCAAGCCAAAATAGTCCGGCTTTAACCTTACAGAAACTGAAAAAACTCCCCGTGTCATGAAACACGGGGAGTTTTTTATGGCGTCCTGAAAACGGTCGGAATCCTGGCTCTCAAATGCTCTGCCGGTATCGCATGGACTGCTTCAGGGTCTCCTTGTCCATGAATTTTAGCTCTGAACCCAGAGGTATTCCCTGGGCCAGGCGGGTCAGGGTCAGCCCCGGAAACTCCCTGGCCAGCAGATTCTTGATAAAAGACCCTGTGGTCTCTGATTCAAGAGTGGTCCCCAGGGCCAGTATAAGCTCCTTGACCTTTCCTGCGCCGAGAACCTTTCTCAGTTTTTCAAACTCCAGGGAAGCGGAATCAATACCGTCCAGGGGGGAAAGCAGTCCTCCCAGTACCAGGTACCTCCCCCTGAAAAATCCTGACTCCTCCATAACCAGCAGGCTGTCCCATTCGGAAACCACGCACAGCTTTTCTTCATCACGGGCCGGATCTGAACAGATGTCACATGGATCACAATCGGCCAGACTGGCGCATTGGGAACAGATGCAGAGATTATCCCTGAGTTCCAGGATTGTCTGCCCAAGGCTTCTGGTCTTCTCCCGCGGCCACCTGAGCATGATCATGGCCATGCGCATGGCGCTTTTGGGCCCTATCCCGGGCAGAGCTTCAAGCTGATCAATCAGGTTCTGCATTGGAAGCGGCAGCTTACTCAAAAAAGCCTCCTAAAAAAGACCGGGAATCTTCATCCCACCTGTCAGCTGGGACATCTCATTCTGAACCATTTCCCTGGACCTTTTCAAAGCGTCGTTAACTGCGGCCAGAACCAGGTCCTGAAGCATTTCCACATCCTCGGGATCAACAACGTCCTTTTCTATCCTGATTTCAATCAGTTCCTGGGCTCCGTTGGCTTTAACCGTAACCATTCCTCCACCCGAGGATGCCTCAACCACCTTGCTGTTGAGCTCTTCCTGCATCTTGGCCATCTTCTTCTGCATCATCTGGGCCTGTCTAACCAGGTCGTTCATCATAATGATTTTCTCCTTATATATATTTAATCAGTTTCCATCCTGCCGGAAAGGATTTCTTTCCTGATATTGAACATACCGGTTTTCTTTCCGGAAACGAAGTGTTTTTCTTTTGGCAAGGAGATCAAGCAATTATTCAGTTTTTTTGATCTCCACAATCTTTGCCTCAAAATCATTGATTATCTTTTTGACAACCGGGTGATTCAGGGCCCTGTCTTTTAAATCAGAGTTGTTATCTGAATCATGGTTCACAAATTCAACCTTAACTTCCGGGCCGAAGTACTGAACAGCAAGATCGCTGATAAGTGCTTCGCGGCCGTTTTTTCTGATATTATCAAAAATAAAGTCCTGTCTGCAGGCAATACTCAGCACTTTATCCATTAACTGTAGCTGACAGCTGTCCAGCATTCTGATCAGGTGTTCCGGGAAGCCGGGCCTGCTTCTGACAAAACGCAAAAAACCCTTAATATCCCTGTCGTTATTCTCAGATGAAACAGTTTTCATTCTGGAATCTGTTTCATCCGGAAACGGTGTTGAAGAACACCCGTGAGCATCACCCTTCTCAGACCCTGCTTTCCCGGTTTGAGCATAATCCCGGACCGGAACATGGTTGCAGGCGGGTCCAGTCCTGAACTCCTCCACAGGCAGAAGATCAGGCAGGTAGGCCAGGTTGAAAAAAAGCAGTTCAAGGTCCTGGGAGGGTTCATTGCTTTTAAGTATGTTTTTCCTTTCCTCCACGACCATCTGCCATCCGGCATGTATCAGCGGGGCCGGAATCCTGCCGGCCATATCCAGCCAGTATTCCAGTTCTCCCGGGGGCAGGTCGAGAATCATGCCGGCTTCTCTGCCCGATTGGGACAAAAGAAAAAGATTTCTCCAGCAGGAGGCGAATTCCCGCAGAAAAAAGCTTATGTCCAGGCCCTGCCCCAGGATATTGCTGATTCCGGAGTGTATCGCGGGCAGGTCACGGCTCAGAATGGCATCAAAAAAGGTGGTATATACCTCATGTCCGGCCAGGCCAAGGACTTCCCGGACATTCTCCGGTTCAATTCTTTTTCCGCCGATGGCCATAACCTGCCCAAGGATGGACATGGAGTCGCGAACACTTCCGGATCCCCTGACAGCAATGAGCTTAACCGCCCTTGGGTCATACTCCACCTTTTCTCTATCCAGCACTGACCTCAAGTGATTAATGAGGTCATCCAGCCCGACCATCCTGAAAACAAAGTGCTGACACCTGCTGATCACAGTGGCCGGAAACTTTTCCGGAGCCGTGGTGGCCATAATAAAAACGCAATGTCTGGGTGGTTCTTCCAGGGTTTTCAGCAGGGCGTTGAAGGCTGCGGTGGAAAGCATATGGGCTTCATCGATGATGATCACCTTATATCTGCCCATCATGGGCATGTAATTCACATCCTCACGCAGCTTGCGGACATTGTCCACACCCGTATGAGAAGCGGCATCCAGCTCAAGAACATCGGGAAAGACGCCTTTGGTGATCTGGGAACAGTGGAGGCACTCATTGCAGGGCTCAAAATCAGGACCATTCAGACAATTGATGGCCTTGGCCATAATCCTGGCAGTGGTGGTTTTACCCACCCCCCTTGTTCCACTGAAAAGATAGGCACTGGCCGGCTTGTCCTGGCTTGAAGCCCTGGACAGGATGGTTTTAATGGTGTCCTGTCCTACTATCTCCTGAAAGGTCTGTGGTCTGTACCTTGCTGTTAATCCGCCTTTGGCCATG
Source organism: Desulfonatronovibrio sp. (assembly GCA_003557865.1). GTDB lineage: Bacteria > Desulfobacterota > Desulfovibrionia > Desulfovibrionales > Desulfonatronovibrionaceae > Desulfonatronovibrio. Next base: position 3,837 of record PWNK01000149.1, on the reverse strand, counting down.
AATTTCTCAGCTAAAAATACCAGAGGTCCGGTTAAATGTTATCCTTATGAAGGCTGAAAAGCTGTTTTCACGGATTCAGACTGTAATTAGTGAGCCATCCGGCATACTTGAGATTTTCTCCACGGACGACCTTGAAGTATTCACCTTGAAAAAGAAGGCTGGTCGGCCCTGCCTTGCCTGATCCGATGATCCGCCGGTCAACTTCTCTGATGGGTGTCAGTTCGGCAGCAGTCCCGCAGAAGAAAGCTTCATCTGCCATGTACAGCTCATCTCTGGTGAAGCGCTGCTCGGTAATTTCATAACCCATATCTCTGGCCAGAGTGATGATGGAATCCCTGGTAATACCCCCCAGAATCGGCCCCAGAGGAGGAGTTTTCAGCTTGCTGTTCTTGATGATGAAGATATTCTCTCCGGTTGCTTCAGCCACATATCCGTCCACGTCCAGCATCAGGGCTTCATCATACCCGTCAGCAAGGGCCTCACGCTTGGCCAGAACTGAATTGACATAGTTTCCAGCCACCTTTGCCTTGGTCATCATGATATTTACATGGTGCCTGGTAAAACTGGAAGTCCTGATCCGGATTCCGTTCTGCAGGGCCTCTTCACCCAGGTAAGCCCCCCAGGGCCAGGTGGCGATGATCACCCTCACCGGATTATTGCCCGGATGCACTCCCATGGCTCCCTCTCCGATGAAGGCCAGAGGCCTGATATAACCCTGGTCAAGCCTGTTGACTTTCAGAGTATCTACAATGGCCGCGCATATCTCCTCCTGAGTAAAGGGGATATCCATTTCTACTGTTTTGGCTGAACCAAAAAGTCTGGACACATGCTCCTCCAGACGAAAAATAGCTGAAGAGCCATCCTTGCACCTGTAACACCGGATGCCTTCGAAAACAGCCACACCATAATGCAGGGTATGGGTCAGAACATGAACATTGGCCTCATCCCAAGGTACAAGCTGTCCATCAAACCATATCTTTTCCGCCTTCTGAATCATATGTCCTCCTTATCAGAGTAAGTATTTCGAATTCAAAGTCATGCTTCTTGCCTGGAGCTTTTGTTGTCGACGCAAAAGAAAAATAGCTGTTTCCCAATGAAAAAAAGTCTTGAACCGATTCAGCCCTGGCTTTCCCGAAAAACAAGCCTCAAGGGAGCCATGTCCAGCCTGAAAATCTTTCTTAACTGTTTTTCCAGATATTTTCTATACGAAGATTTCATCAAATCAGGATTGTTGACAAAAAAAACAAACTGAGGCGGATTGATTCCCGCCTGAGTCATGTAATATATTTTTGCCCTTCTGCCCTTGACTGAGGGAGGCTGATGCCTGTTTGCCGCCTCGCGGACCAGCCTGTTGAGCTCTCCGGTTCCAATCCTTGTCAAGCACTGACCCCAAAGTTTTTCCGCCAGCTGAATAATGCCTCCCAGTCCGGTCCCGGTTACAGCTGATGTGTACAGGACCGGGGCATGGCCGCAAAACCCGAGTTCTCTGACAAACATCTCCTTAAGCCTTTTACGCTCTGACCCCGGCACCATGTCCATCTTGTTGATCATGACGATAAAAGGCGTTTTCTCCCTGTCCAGGAAGGAGAGAAGCTTTTTGTCCTGTGAAACAACCCCTGCCAGGGCATCAAGAACCAGGAAAACGATATCCGCCCGTTTGCTGCTTTTCAGGGCCTTGAGCACGCTGAACCTCTCAAGATCATCACTGACGGCTGTCCTGCGCCGAACCCCTGCCGTGTCCACAATCGTGTACTTGCGGCCCTTTATTTCCAGAGTAATGTCAACGCAGTCCCTTGTTGTTCCTGCCGTTGAGCTGACCATGACCCTGTTTTCCCCGGTTATGGCATTGAGCAGGGAGGATTTGCCCACATTGGGACGTCCCAGAAAAGAAAACTTCAAGCCCTGGGGTTTTTCATCCGTATCTGGAAGGGAAAAAACCGGAAGCCTGTTAATAATTTCGTCAATCAACCTGGAAATATTGTGTCCATGAGCAGAGGAAACCGCTGTCAGATCCATACCCAGAGAGTAAAAATCCGCGGCCAGCAAAGGCCCTTTTTCCAGTCCGTCAATTTTATTGATCACCAGATGAACCGGCTTGTTGCTTTGTCTGAGCATGTCCGCCAGCTGCTGGTCAATTCTGCTCAGGCCCTCTCTGCCGTCAACCACAAACAGAATCAAATCGGCCGTTTCAATGACATCCTGTGCCTGCAGAAAAATTTCCCTGTCCAGGTCATCACGGGCCTGGGGGATAAGTCCTCCGGTATCAACCAGGGCGAAACGCTCCCGGCCCTCATGCCTGACAACGCCGGACAGCCTGTCCCTGGTTACTCCCGGCTGGTCATGGGTAATGGCCCTGTTCTTTCGAATCAGCCGGTTAAAGAGAGTTGACTTGCCCACATTGGGCCGCCCGGCAATTACGACATAGGGAAGCATTTTTAGATAGTGTGCTGATGATAATCAAATTTTCACAGTCGGTTACGAGAGAGATTCAAGTCCTGGGCAGAGGCGATGGCTGCACCAAAAGGAGGTTTCAACAGGCCCCTTTCGGTGATTATCCCGGTAATGAGTTCCGCCGGGGTGATGTCAAAGGCAAAGTTATAGACCTCGACATGATCGGGCAGAATGGAAATTCCGTTGATATACCTGACTTCATCCGGCGTTCTGTTTTCAATGGGAATCAGTTCACCTGTGGCAATATCTCGGTCAAAGGTTGAAAACGGGGCGGCAACATAAAATGGAATGCCATGTCTGGCTGCGGCAATAGCCACCCCGTAGGTCCCGATCTTATTGGCCACGTCCCCGTTGGCCGCAATCCGGTCTGCCCCGACAATCACCTTTTGGACAAGCCCTTTTTGCATCAGATGAGCGCAGGCATTGTCACAGGCAACTGTTACCCCGATCCCGTCACGGACCAGTTCATAAGCCGTAAGTCTTGCTCCCTGGAGAAAAGGCCTGGTTTCATTGGCTATGACCCTGATCTTTCTGCCCTGCTCAACAGCAGCCCGGACCACGCCCAGGGCGGTCCCGTAACCGCCCGTTGCCAGGGCCCCCGCGTTGCAGTGGGTCATAACCGTGTCCATGTCTGACAACAGCACGGCCCCCAACGATCCTATCAATCTGTTGTCCTGAACATCACGGCGATGAATGTCCAGAGCCAGCTCAAGCCAGAACGTGGCCAGCTCGTCAGCAAACGCAAAGTCCCGGCCCTTAAGCCCGTTTCTCATGCGCCCTACCGCCCACTCAAGATTGGCTGCGGTCGGTCGGGCCCGGGCTATCTGCTCTGTTTTTTCATCTACGGCTTTTTTCCAGCCTTTAACCGGACCGACCTCCATGGCGGCCAGGACACAGCCGTAAGCAGCTGTCACTCCAATGGCTGGGGCTCCTCTGACCACCATTTCCTGCAGGGCGTAGACTATATCAGTGGTCAGGCCGCATTCAAACCACTTTTCCTGCAGGGGAAGGAAGCGCTGATCCAGCAGCATGAGTTTATTGGTCTGTTTTGAAAAATATATATGCTCCATGCCTTAACTCAGCTTATCACTTAAAATCTTGTTCACAACTCCCGGGTTTGCCTGGCCCTTGGTCTGTTTCATGACCTGTCCCACGAAAAAACCCATCAGCTTTTTCTGACCATCCCTGTACCTTCTGACCTCCTGCGGACAGGCCCGCAGTATCTCATCCACCAGGCTTTCCAGGGTCTGTTCATCTGAAATCTGCACAAGACCTTTTTTCTCAACAATGGTCTTGGGATCAGTGCCCTGGTCAAACATTTCCGCAAACACGTTCTTGGCCATTTTTCCGCTTATTGTTCCCTCATCCACCATTCGGACCAGCCTG
>PWNK01000104.1 GCA_003557865.1 Desulfonatronovibrio sp. | reverse complement strand
GGGCTCAAGAGTTACGACGATAACCACGTTCGGCAGGCAGTAGTTTCCAGTGACAGACGCGGCCCTGCGCAGGGCTGTGATCTCGGCGTGGGCTGTGGGGTCGTTGAGGTTTATGCACTCATTGTGCGCCCTGGCAAGTATGGTTTTGGAATCTGAATTAACAGCTACAGCTCCTACGGGTGTTTCTCCGTAAAACAGGGCCTTTCTGGCCTGTTCAATGGCCTCCAGCATAAGATTAGGCCAGACAGGCTTACCCAAGGCCGGATGCACGCAGATACCTGATGCCACCGGCAATCAGTTCGGTGCCCATGGCGGAGCGTGCTCCCCTGGTCCAAGCCGGATGGTTGGTGCGATGGTTGTATGCCTCAGGATGAGGCATGAGTCCAAGGATCCTGCCGGTGGGGTCCGTAAGTCCGGCTATGCCCAGGGGGGAACCATTGGGATTTAGAGGGTATTTCTGGGTAGGTTCTTTGGTTCTGGGGTCAATGTACTGCAGGGCAACAAGCTGTTCATCCAAAAGTGCTTGCATCAGTTCATCGCTTATGGTCACCAGCTTGCCTTCTCCGTGGCGGACGGGCAGATAAATATTTTCAATTCCGGCGGTAAAGACGCATGGTGAGGCAGGGTTGGTTCTTAAATGAACCCATCTGTCTTCAAACCTGGCTGAATCATTATGGGTCAGGCTGACTTGACGCTGGAGAATTTTATTGCCCGCTCCAGGCAGAAGCCCAAGCTTGACCAGAAGCTGAAATCCGTTACAGATACCCAGGATTATTTTCCCGGACAAATAAAATTTTTCCAGATGGTCTAATAACTTCTCTCCATCTCTGGTTGTGGAGTATCTCCAGCGCAGAGCTGCGGCCTGGGCTGCTCCCAGGTCGTCTCCATCCAGAAAGCCGCCCGGAAAAATCAAGAAATTGTAATCCTTTAGCTGGATTTTTTGTGTGAGCACATCGGAAAAAAAACAGACATCTACTCTGTCTGCCCCTGCCAGCCTGGTGGCGTAAGCAGTTTCCCGTTCACAATTGGTACCGTAACCTGTTAATACCAGGGCGTTTACTTTGGTCATAATTGTACCTGGAAATAAGTTGTAAGTCTTGAAGATCAGCCGTGAATAAGCTATCCCGTCCAGGATCTGCCAAGTATCTGAAACAGCGGCTATGGATTCTGATTCTGCAATGGAAGATAGATATTACTCTTTCCTGAAAAATCAGGACAGTTCTTGATGGGCATCTGCTTAGGCCAATCCTTGATCCATTGCGCAACATGTTTATCCTGCCTTGATCTTTTTTGCAAGGCAACCCGCATCAGCTGTATTTCAAATGGTAAGCATGGTTTAATAGATATATGTTTCCGAAGATCATTTCCCGAGCAGCAGGACCGCGGTATTTAGCCCTTTAAATAAGCAATACCAGGCCAATGCCCGGTCAGAAAGATAATTTACAGAATTTCCCAGCCGCAGTTAGCTTGTTATCGCCAAGAATAATCAAGTGTTATTGGATAAAGTTTTTGACTATTGATGTTTTTTTAATTAACATTTAAATGTCTCTATATAAAAACATGTTAAATCAGACGTTTGGTTTGCATTTTAGTCTTGCCGCCTGATTCAAGGGCAGGTATTTCTGATGCACATTTTCTGAAGATATTGAACCCGGGTGCCTGGCTCAAGTCAGCAGGGCATGATATCTTTAGCGATATCATTTTTTTTTGATAGTTATCCTGTTTTGAACCATAATAATAATGACCATCATAAGTATCGAAGATATTGAACCGGGCATGCTTCTGGCTTCAGAAATGAGGACCAGGCAGGGAAGGCTGCTTCTGCCTTCAGGGGCCAGGGTTACTCAGGAGCATCTGAAAATTGCCAGAATCTGGGGAATAACCGAAGCAGATATTGCAGATGGGTCTCATGCTGCTGGCAAAAGCCAGCAGCGCTCTCTGGAAAACCTTGATCCGGAGCTGAAGAAGACCCTCAATACCCTCACAGAGTGGAGGTTTGCCTGCTGTGATTCAGAACAGGCCGTGGTCCGCAGGCTCAAGACCCTGTTTAAATTGCAGGAGGTTCAGAATCTGAGCAGAAAAAATGTCAGGGAGATGGTGGACAGGTATCGCGGCCCCAAGGTGGATGCGTCCGCGAAGCCCAGACTGCCTGAAGGTTTCCGCAGGCCTGAATTTGATGAAATGGTAAGAACTCAGGCCAAGCTTGCGTCCCTGCCCGATGTCTTTCATGAAATTGTGGAAGTCATAAAGAGTCCCACCAGTTCAGCCTCACACATAGCCGAAGTTATCAGCAAGGATGCCAGCATTTCTTCCAGGTTGCTGCGGCTGGTTAACAGTTCTTTCTACGGCTTCATGTCCAAGGTCGACACCCTGACCAGGGCGGTCGCCGTTGCAGGTACGGTTGAAATCACAAATCTGACCATGGGGATCGCGGTAACTTCCAGTTTCAAGGATATTCCCCCGGAGATCATTGATATGAATGATTTCTGGGAACACAGCATAGCAGTTGGGGTGGTGGCCAGGATTCTGGCCACCCAGACCGGTATGCCCAACCTGGAAAAAGTGTTTGTTGGCGGTCTTCTTCATGATATCGGCAGATTGACTTTTATTCAAAGCTACCCCGGTCTTCTGAAAGACATGCTGGTCTGGGAAGCCACCAGGCCCGTGACCCTGCATCAGCTGGAGAAAAAGGTATTTGACTTTACTCATGCCCGGCTGGGTGGCGGACTGCTGGAAGAATGGAAGGTTCCTGAAGGACTTTGCAGTATGGTGGCCAATCATCATGCCCAGAATAACTCAAAAGACACCCTGGATACAGTTCTGATCAAGGCAGCTGACGTAATAGCCCATTCCCTGGGTTATGGTCGAAGCGGAAGCAGAAGGGTTCCTCCCTTTACTGATTATGAGTGGGAAAATACAGGGCTTTCCATGAACATTCTGCCCTCGGTAGCCGCCCAGGCCGGCAACCAGATCCGGGATCTTGCCCGAATAATTGTCATGGAGCATGATCATGCAGTCTGAAAAGTCCGGTCTGGTAGATAAACTCAAGGCCAGGATTGCCTATCTTGAAAATGAATACCATAAAACCCTGGATGCCATTAAGTCCGCTACAGAAAGAGGGGATTTTCGTCCCGCCCCCGGCACGGTCAGAAATGTCGGAGAAATACTTGAAGACACCGCAACCAGGATCATGCGTCTGGCTCCTTTTGATTGCGTTGGCCTGTGGCTTGTTGATGAAGAAACTTCTGACTTTAAACTGGGCTGCTGCCTGCCTCAGGGTTCAGGGCAGATCATGGCCTCAGAATTTGAGAGGCTGGTCACTGAGGGCATTGTCTCCCTTGCCCTGACTGGGGAGCAACCTGTGTTTGCCGCCGGTTCCGGAGCGGATGACCGGTACCTGATTCAGTCCCTGGCTACTGCTTCCAGAGTTAAGGGACTATTTATCGGCCGCCTGAATTCGCAGCAGGTGCTGCCTGACGTGACTCTACCCCTGCTGGTGATACTGACTCAGGGTTGCGCGGCTTCACTGGAGAATCTCGAGCTTTACAGGCTTCTGCGAGAGAAGCACGCCATGCTTGAAGAAAGTGAGGACAGGTACTCCAATGTCATGTCAGCCATCAATGACGGTATCTGGGACTGGGATATTGAAAGCGGCCGGGTCTATTTTGATGACAGGTACTATCTTATGGCCGGATATGAACCAGATGAATTTCCCCATGCAATGGCTGAATGGGAGAAAAGGGTTCATCCCGATGATCTTGATTACTGCAGACAGCAGATCCAGGCTCATTTTTCCGGAAAGAGCAGCACATTTGACATAGAATTCAGGTTTTTAAAAAAAGACGGCAGCTGGATGTGGATGCGCGGCAGGGGCAGGGTTGTCAGGTGGGATGAAGCCGGGCGTCCGGTAAGGATGGTCGGGACCCATACAGATATCACAGACCGCCGTCTGGCAGAAGAATCCAGGAAAAAGCTTCAGTCTCAGCTCAACCAGATTCAGAAGATGGAGTCCGTGGGCATCCTGGCAGGGGGGATAGCTCATGATTTCAACAACCTGCTTCAGGTTATGGCCGGCAGTGTCCAGCTTGCTCTCAGGGACAAGTCAGATGATCATGATGACTACAGGCGACTGCAGACCATTTTCAAAGCCATAGAGAGGGCCGGAAAGCTGGTCCGGCAGCTGCTGCTCTTCAGCCGCAAGGCTGATACTGAAATGCAGTCCATGGATATCAACAGTTCTGTCAGGGATGCTGTGGAGCTTTTGGAGCGGACCATTCCCAGGATGATAAGCATCGAGCTGCATCTGGAAGAAAAGATCAAGCAGATCAGCGCGGATCCACTGCAAGTGGAACAAATGCTTCTTAATCTATGTTCCAACGCGGCTGACGCCATGCCTGATGGAGGAAGGCTGATCCTTACGACTGAAAACACATATCTGGATGATGATTTTGTGCGGGCGCACATTGGTTCAAGACATGGTCATCATGTTCTGCTGACCGTAGCTGATACCGGTATCGGCATGGACAAGGAAACCCTCAGCCATGTTTTTGATCCATTTTTCACCACCAAGGAGTCGGGCAAGGGAACCGGTCTGGGACTGGCCAGTGTTTACGGTATCGTCAAAGCACATAACGGCTATATCTCATGTTCCAGCGAACCTGGAAAGGGTTCTTCGTTCAGGATATATTTCCCGGTTTCTCAACAGGAAGCAAGGACTCCCAAAAAACGGCCCCGGAAGGTCATGGAGTCCCTTGAAGGAACCGAGACCATCCTGGTTGTGGATGACGAGGATGACATCAGGGAGATAACAGCCGAGGTCCTGGAGTCAAGCGGTTATGAAGTGCTGACTGCGGCCAGTGGCGAACAGGCTCTGGATGTTTTTTCAGATCAAGGCAGCTCCATTGACATGGTAATACTTGATCTGAATATGCCGGGTATGGGGGGCCGTCAATGTCTGCGTGAGATTCTGAATATCAACAGTGAACTGCCAGTACTTATTTCCAGCGGGTACACAGTAAACGGCATGGCCAGAGAAACAATCGAGTCAGGCTCGGCCGGATTTATCGCCAAGCCGTATCAGGCTAAAGAACTGTTGACCAAGGTCAGGGAGGTTATGGACGCCCGCAAATGATGTTTGCGGGAACGAGAGTCTGTCGTTTGACTTCTTCTCCCTGCCAAAAAACTTTTGGCAGGGGCATCAGTCAGATAAGTTTTATATTTTGAAATAATCTTTGTACCAATCAACAAATCTGGCTATCCCTTCCTCAACAGTGGTTTCGGGCTTGTATCCGAAATCCTGAACCAGATCCTCCACGTCGGCGCAGGTGCTTGGAACATCACCCGGCTGCATGGGCAGAAGGTTTTTCTTTGCCTTTTTCCCCAGAACCTTCTCCAGGGCAAGTATAAAGTCCATCAGTTGAACCGGCTTGTTGTTTCCGATGTTATAGATTTTGTACTGAGCCCTGGATGAGGATGGATCCGGATTCAATCCGCTCCAGCGATCATTGCCTGGAGGTATCCTGTCCATCACTCTGATCACCCCTTCAACAATATCATCGATATATGTGAAATCCCTTTGCATGTTCCCAAAGTTGAAGACGTCAATGGGCCGGTTTTCAAGAATGGCCTTGGTAAAAAGAAAAAGTGCCATGTCCGGTCTTCCCCATGGACCGTAAACCGTGAAGAACCGCAACCCTGTGCACGGCAGGGAGTAAAGATGGGAATATGTATGGGCCATGAGCTCATTGCTTTTTTTGGTTGCCGCGTAAAGGCTGATGGGATGATCCACATTGTCGTGGGTGGAGAAGGGCTGAGATTCATTGAGACCGTATACGCTTGAGCTGCTGGCAAAGACAAAATGTCCGCTTTTGCTGTGTCTGCAGCATTCCAGCAGGTTGACAAATCCCACCAGGTTTGAGTCTACATAGGAGTGAGGGTTGGTCAGGCTGTACCGGACCCCGGCCTGTGCGGCCAGATTACAGACCCGGTGGAACTCATGTTCCTGAAACAGCTTTTCCATTTCCCGGCGGTCTTCAAGGTTCATTCGCACAAAACCCAGGCTGGGGTGTTTTTTTGACCAGATTAGCTTTCCAAAGTCATAAGGCCCTGAGAAGCCGGAGTGCTCCAGGCGGCCGTATTTTACTCCCACGTCATAGTAATCGTTTATGTTATCCAGGCCGATAACTTCATGGCCCAGCCGTGCGAGATCCAGGGCAAGTTTATGGCCGATGAAACCGGCTGTGCCGGTAACTAGCATTTTCATTTTTTATCTCCATGGTTGACAGGTTATGATGCCCAAGCCCATTACTTAATTTGGGTTCATTAGACAAATGTTTTTATTGGAGATGCATGCCATGAAAGGGCTACTCTTATTCCGGAACGGACATGGCCGGGCATTATTTTGACATTCGGGTTAATCCTGAATAAGAAGAACAGTTAGGCTGATTAAAAGTTTTTTCTTTCAGCCCGCTGAATTGTCGGTGCGCCCTGAGATTAATTTTGGAGATCAACTATGAGCAGCTTTGAAACTGTGATTGGACTGGAAGTTCACGCCCAGCTCAAAACCGAGTCCAAGATATTCTGTTCCTGCTCCACCAGTTTTGGTCAGGAACCCAATGAAAACACCTGTCCGGTCTGCTTCGGAATGCCTGGAGTGCTTCCGGTGCTTAATCAAAAGGCGGTGGAATACGGCATTAAGATGGCCCTGGCCGTGGATTGCAGCATCAATAAAAGATCCATATTCGCCCGGAAAAATTACTTCTATCCTGATCTGCCCAAAGGCTACCAGATATCACAGTATGAAGAGCCCCTGGCCGAGCATGGCCGGATCAGAATCCTGGTGGATAACAGCGAAAAGGAGGTGGGCATCACCAGGATTCACATGGAGGAGGATGCGGGCAAGTCAATACATTCCGCCACGGACAACATGAGCTACGTTGACCTCAACAGGACAGGGGTTCCCCTGCTGGAAATCGTGTCCGAGCCTGATATGCGCAGCCCTCAGGAGGCCGTAGCTTACCTCAAGGCCCTCAGGGGAATCCTGCTCTACCTGGATATCTGTGATGGGAACATGGAAGAGGGCAGCTTCCGCTGCGACGCCAATATTTCCATCAGGCCCAGAGGACAGGAGGAATACGGGGTCAGGACTGAAATTAAAAATCTGAACTCCTTCAGACATGTGCAGAAGGCCCTTGAATATGAAATAAGTCGTCAGGAGGATCTTGTTTCCGACGGAGAGCAGGTAGTTCAGGAAACCAGGCTCTTTGACGTGGACAGAGGAGTGACCAGATCCATGCGCGGTAAAGAGCAGGCTCATGACTACAGGTATTTTCCAGACCCGGATCTGACCCCGCTGATCGTTGAACAGGGATGGGTGGAAAGCCTCAGGGCCCAGTTACCGGAACTGCCCATTGCCAGGCAGAAACGTTTTGTCACTGACTACAGTCTGCCTGACCCGGATGCCATGGTGCTTACTTCTGAAAAGGACCTGGCCGATTATTTTGAGCTGGCCGTGGCAGAATACAGCCAGCCCAAAAAGATCTGCAACTGGATGACGGGAGAGCTTCTGGGGCGGCTTAAGGACACAGGCACGGACGTTTCCGGGATAAAGATTAAACCGCAGCAGCTGG
>PWNK01000165.1 GCA_003557865.1 Desulfonatronovibrio sp. | reverse complement strand
TGTAGATTTTTGGACAAACTCCCCGGCCAAAAGGTTAATATCCTCCTGGGTGAGCATTAAGGATTGGGCTTCGAAACGCTCCCGCAGCTGGGCAGTGGCCAGCTGAGCTTCAGCCAGCTCCTGCCTGGAATAATTCCAGAATAACCCCGTGATCAGAAAAAGGATCAGTATGCCTGCCGCAGCCAGGTATCCGTTGCGTCTGCGGATTTGTTTCTCTTCCTTGTTCTGGGAGGTGTATAGAAAGTTAGGGGTATATTCAAGGGAAGACAGGGCCAGGGCCGAGGCCGGGGCAAAACTCAGCCGTTGTTCATTATTCAGGGAGTTTACTGCCGGGGCCGCGTGGGTTAGAGCGGGATCAAGGGGATCAAGAGCCTGGACATCAAGTCCGAGCTGTTTCTTAAAATGATCAATCACCAGCGGGGACGCGGCCAGGGAGGAGCAGATATAAAGGCGTAAGGGAGGAGGGTTGCCCTGGACATTGACTGAATGATTGATGGTCCTTTCCACCTGCCTGGAAAGCCTGTCCAGGGGATCAGTGATCATTTGAAGTATCCTGTCTTGGGAGTGGTCTGGGTACATGCTGCCGTCCGGGGCAGGATCATCAGTCAGGCGGGCCAGAAGCCGCAGGGCCCGGTCGAGGTCCGAAGCCTGTCCCTCAGCTGAAGACTTGCCCGGCAGGTCCTGGTCCTGACTTGATATGTAGCGGTAAAATCACGCTCATCAAGAAGTGCCTGGACTATGCTGCTCAGGCCTGTCCTGGTGATCCGGCTCAAAAGGAGGCGTTTTTCCATGTGGATGTCAATGGAGGAACATTGCTGGCCTATGGACAGGACAACAAAGGGCTGATCCCCGGTGTCAAACATTTCGGCCATAAAGATGTTCTGCATGGCGAATGAAGGCAGGGTGATGCCGTGCAGGGGTACCCCGGCACTGGAGAATATTTTCTTAAGGAGGTCAATTTCGTGTCTGGGGGCGGTAAAGACCTCGGCTGACAGTTTCCTGACCCCGCTGTCCGTGATTTCCCCCATGATCCGGTAATCAAAAAAAGTCTCCTTATGGTCAAAGTTTTTTTGTTTACGGGCTGACCAGTAAACAGCGTTGTAGAGGTCTTTTTTGACAACGGGTACAGACAGCTGCCATATTTCTCCTCTGGAAGCCGGGACCATGGTCCAGATCAGGGCTTTGTCAATGCCCTTAATTTTCCGCAGGGAATCCTTCAGGAGCTGAATGTACGACGGGCTTTGCAGAGAAGCCCCAGACCCCAGGGAGGCGGAGAGGGTCTGGACAGCCTTCCATGCTCCTCCGGCTCTGGACATCCTGACAATATTCAGCCCGTCTTTTATGAGCTCGACGCCGACCACGTCCCTGCCCCGGGGCAACATTATCTTTCCGGTGGGTACAGACGGAGTAACCGTCTGCCTGGTCCCTGCTTCCCGGGTTGCGGACTGTTGCGGTCTTGTGTTCTCATATTCTTTTCTAATTACTGCCAGCAGTTTTTCGGTTGAGGATACTTCTCTTTCGGTTGCCAAGCATACTCCTCTGGTGGATTTGTTTGCAATCAAGCAGTTGTTATTTAAATGTTTCCCTTTGACAGTAGTTGGCAGGCAAGGCATTGGTTAAAATCATGATCCACCAACACCAGCCAGGGCTTATACCCATCTGACAGTCAATACCTTGTTGCTGTCTGTCTGGAAACGGCTTGAGTATCCATCCTGACTTCCAAGCAGACGGGGTAATGCCCTTGAAGCTATTGCATCTTATGTGCCAAGAAGGATGAGAGAAAGCCATGCTTGAATAACGTTGAAAGGATTGCCGTCTATTTACGGCAGAAATCTTGCAGGCGCGCATAACTGGTGTTGTCAAGCTGATCAAAAACAGCGCCTATCTGAATGGTCTGCATATCCCGGATAACCCGGGTGAGCCTGCATTTCAAGCGCAACGGCTCCTCCTTTTCCCCGAGGGAACAGACCATTTCAAAGTCAGAGCCTTTGCTGATGAATTCAACCCTGGACCTTACGGACAAAGGAAAACGTATTTTCGCGCCTCCAACGGAAATGTCGAGAATTGTCGCCGGGTGATAAAGGTCCAGGGACTGGTCCGCGGAGTTTTCATAAACCTTGGCCGGAACGTTTGTCTTTATTCTTCTGGATTTCCTTTTTTCTTCGGCGTGAGGCAGGGCAGAGGAATCTTCCATAAATGCATTCAGAGCATTTCGGATCAGGTCATGCGCGCCATTTTCATGAGGGGAAAGCGGAAGAATGATATTTATATCTTCACGCCCCATGTCCTCGGTATTGCCGGATTTCAGGCGATCATGCCTTTCCAGGTATTCCTCAAGGGCTTCTTCAAGGAGGTCGCTCAGCCTGATATTTCTGGCAGCGGCGATCATCTTGAATCTGTCCAGCAAATGGTTTCGGATGTTTGCAAAGTCCTGGGAATGATCATTCATGCTGATCCCTCCAGTTGGAAAAGAATAAAATGGGGGAATGACGGTTTGAGGATGCAGTGCAGAAAAAAGGCCGACCTGGTCACAATAATAAAGGAAATATTTTTTCTGCCCACAAGGGATTTTGCAACTAAAATAGCCAGGACAGGTTCCATGATCACCGAGGCTATATTGTGAGTGGTTAACCCGGAGACTATATTTCAGCGAACAAAAGATCAAGTTTTTCTTTAGATGACTGTCTTTAAATGAGCTTCTTTTCTTCCATGGGAAAATCAACCTTGATTTTGAACATTTTTCTGGCTGGCAGGTTCAGGATGGCAATGCCTGTTTTTGCGGTGATTTTCTGAAGTGATTCCCGGACAGAATCTTCTGATGGCCCGATGTAGGTAAACCACACGTTTTGCCTGTGTTTTCGCAGGTAGTTATGGGTGACTCCCGGATGGCTGTTGACCTCATCCACGAATTCTGAAATTTTTTCTTCCGGAACACAGGCCGCGCAAAGGGTACTGTGCCAGCCAAGCTTCTTAGACTGGAAATTTGCTCCGATTCTTCTGATAACCCCTTTCTGCTTGAGCATCCTGACCCTGCTCAATGTTTCCGCTTCGGTCAGTCCGACCTTTTGTCCAATGGCCGCGTAAGGTCTTGGTTCCAATGGAAAACCAGTCTGGATGATGTCCAGGATCTGTTTGTCTTCCATGGTCAGTTCGGCTTGATCGGACATCATGGGTCTTCCTTTCCGGCCCTGACGGGTTCATATGTGCATAAGGGTTCAGGAGCGAGATAGTCCTGCTTCATGGTAAAGGCCCTGGCCCGGCATCCTCCGCAGACCCGGTGATATTCACAAACTCCGCATTTTCCTTTGTATTCGTCAATATTTCGCAGTTTCATAAAACAAGATGAATGTTTCCAGATTTCATCAAAGGGAGTCTGCCTGATATTTCCGCAGTCAAGTTCAAGGTATCCACAGGGCTGGACCCGGCCGACATGGGAAATGAAGCAGAACCCTATCCCCCCCAGACATCCGCGGGACATGGCATCCAGTCCGAAGTTTTCCCTGTTGACCGGGATGTTCTCCTCTCTGGCCCGCTGACGCATTATCCGGTAGTAATGGGGAGCGCAGGTGGCTTTGAGATGCATGTCAGTGGTTTTCCGAAAATCATAGAACCAGTTCAGGACCTCTTCGTAATCCCGGGCGGTAATGGTCTGGTGGGCAATGTCTGCCGCTCTGCCGGTGGGCACCAGCATGAATATATGCCAGGCCACGGAACCGAGATCCCTGGCCAGGTTGAATATCTCCTTGAATTTATGGATATTGTCCCTGGTAACCGTGGTATTGATCTGAAAAGGGATATGGGCCTGTTTGAGGTATTCGATTCCAGTCATGGCCTGCTCAAATGCTCCGGGCACTCCGCGAAACAGGTCATGTTCTTCCGGAGTAGGCCCGTCAATGGAAATACTGCAGCGCTGAATTCCTGACTGCTTCATGAGTCTCGCGTTTTCCGGGGTAATGAGTGTGCCGTTGGGGGCCATTACGCAGCGCAGACCCAGGCCGTGAGCATGGGAGACAAGCTCAAAAACATCGGGCCTGAGCAGGGGCTCCCCGCCGGTAAAAATGATCACCGGGTCCCCGGTTCGGGGAAAGGTGTCAATGAGCTTCAGGGCTTCTTCAGTGGAAAGCTCTCCGGCAAAGGGTTCCGGGTGAGCTTCCGCGCGGCAGTGTTTGCAGGCCAGGTTGCAGGAACGGGTGACTTCCCAGGCCACAAGTCTCAGGGGCGGAGTTTGTCCAGGATTCCGGCTGTGACGCATTTTTTACTCCCCCTGTCTGAGCCAGGTTATGACCTCACCGGCAAAATAGGTGAGGATAACGTCTGCACCTGCCCGCTTGATGGAGGTTAGGGACTCCAGGACAACCTTTTTTTCATCGACATACCCAAGCCTGGCTCCGGCCTTGATCAGGCTGTACTCACCACTGACGTGGTAAGCTGCTACAGGCAGGTCAAAGTTCAGGCGGAGATCCCTGATGATATCCAGGTAGGGCAGGGCCGGCTTAACCATGAGTATGTCTGCGCCTTCATTCAGGTCGGCTGACGCTTCAAGCATGGCTTCGCGGGCATTGCCCGGGTCCATCTGGTAGGTCTTGCGGTTTCCAAAGGAGGGCGCGCTCTGGGCCGCGTCCCGAAATGGTCCGTAAAAGGCTGAGGCATATTTCACGGCGTAGGACATTACCGGCAGGTCTGAAAATCCGTTTTCATCCAGAATATTGCGAATAAACCCTACCCGACCGTCCATCATATCCGAAGGAGCCACCAAGTCCGCGCCCGCCCGGGCGTGAGAAAGGGCTGTTCTGCCCAGAAGCTCAAGGCTTGGATCATTTAAGACCTGTCCATCCTTGATGATCCCGCAATGGCCATGGTCCATGTATTCACACAGGCAGACATCGGTGATGACCACCAGTTCAGGATGGGCTGACTTGATTTCAGCCACAGCCTTCTGAATTATTCCTGAAGGGTTGTAAGCCTGAGAAGCTTTGCCGTCTTTAATCCCGGGAATTCCAAAAAGGATTACGCTCTGAAGACCTTTATCAGCCGACTTTGCAATATGCCTCAGAAGGCTCTTTATCCCCAGTTGAAACTGTCCGGGCATGGAGCTGATGGGTTTTTCCAGGTTTTCGTCCCCTTCAACCACAAAATAGGGCTGAACAAGGTCTTCAGGGTGCAGCCGGGTTTCCCTGACCATCTTTCTGAGGGGTTTGGTTTTGCGCAGTCTCCGTCCGCGATAAAAATGCATTATTCTGCTCCCGGCTGGTGTGATATTTCCTCATCACTCAGGTAACAGGCCGGATCCTGAGCCCAGATGTCTCCGTAATAAGCCTCGGCCCTGGCCCTGAAGTTGCCGGCGCAAACGTTTAAAAAACGACACCCGGCGCATCTTCCTCCCACATATTTTTTCTTTTCCTTGAGCTTGGCCAGAAGCTCTATTGAAGGGTCATCCCAGATCTCTGAAAAGGGTCTTTCCAGGACATTGCCAAAAACCTGGTTCCGCCAGAACTGATCAGGATGGACACTTCCATCCCAGGAGATGCAGCCGATGCCGCGACCGGAATTGTTGCCTTCATTAAACTGAAGCAGTTCATAAACTTCCCTCGCCCTTGCCGGATTTTCCTTCAAGAGCCGCAGATAAACGTAAGGTCCGTCGGCATGGTTATCAACAGTAAGCACTTCCTTGGGCATTCCGGCTTCAAAAAGACTTTTTGTCTCGTCCATGATCAGGTCCACAAGTCTTCTTGCTTCTTCATGGGATAGATCTTCTTTGATCAGCTCTGATCCACGCCCGGAATAGACCAGGTGATAGAAACAGACCCTGGGGATGTCCATTGTTCTTAAGATATGAAAGATTTTGGGAACTTCATCAATGTTTCTTCTGTTGACAGTAAAGCGAAGCCCGACCTTCAGCCCTTCAGCCTGACAGTTTTCAACTCCCTGCATGGCTTTTTTGAAGGATCCGGGCACTCCGCGAAAGCGGTCATGAACTTCCTCCTGGCCATCAATGGATATGCCCACGTATGACAGACCGACTCCCTTCAGTTCTCTGGCTTTGGCCCTGGTGATGAGCGTTCCGTTGGTGGAGATAACAGCTCTCATGCCTCTGTTTACCGCGTGGCTGGCCAGCTCGGTCAAATCATTGCGGACCAGGGGTTCTCCTCCGGAAAAGAGCATTACCGGAGCGCCGTAGGCTGCCAGATCGTCAATGATCATTCTGGCCTGCTCAGTGCTGATTTCATCTGAACCCTCAACCTCCCGGGCCCTGGCGTAGCAGTGGACGCATTTAAGATTGCAGCGTCTGGTCATGTTCCAGACCACCACCGGCTTCTTGTCCTTTGAAAATTGAAGCAGATGGGAGGGTAGCCTGCCGGCTTCCCGTCCGTAACGAAGGGCATCCGAAGGCTCAATGGCAGCGCAGTAGAGTTTTGATATTCCGATCATTTCATGTCCTTAAAAAATCTATTTCGGTTGAAACATTTGTTATTGATAAGAGATGGCCCTGGGCCGGGTTTTTTTAATTGAAAAACCAATACTATTGCAGGGTTGTAGTTGGGGGTTGCGCGCCATTTATGGTTTCCATCAGCTTTTTTCTCGTTGTGAGCATGCTTTCCCTCAGCTCAAGCCTGGCTTGATCCGGAATTTTGGTGAATTCCCTGCTGTTAACCAGCTGCGAAAGCTTGTCCATTTCTGTTTTGATTGTCCGCAGGTTATCCAGGGTCTGGTTCTGCTCCGGGTTAATCCTTTCAGCTATATGGGCCAGATAGAGCATTTCTTCAGCTATTCTATTGAACTCCCGGGCGGTTAACTGTCTTTTTTGCCGGTGCTTCTGGAGTGTCTTCCGGAAATATTTATTGATTCTGTGCAGCATGAGCCTGTCCACTTTTTACTGTTTGCTCTCAGGCTAATAGATCAAAACGGCAATAAGGATAATGACCAGCAGCGGGGCGACCATGGCCATGATTACTTTAAAGTAGGAAGTTTCATGAATATTCTTATAGCCGATGACAGTTACCCCCAGAGACCAGAGGGCCCCGGCAACAGGCCCCAGAAAAGGCAGGATTCCGAGAATCATGGGAGCGCTTCCATAGGCTGTGGCTCTGAAAGTGGCCTCGAAACCCGATTTTCCGGCCTGAAAAAGAGTAAGAAACAGGTGGGTTATGCCTGAGGCAACAAAAAGCCAGATGCCCATGAAAAAAGGATAAACAATGATTATGAATACGGAACCCATCCCCATAAAACCCATCATTCCTGTTCCGGGTTCCCCGGAGCCATGCTGGGCGGCGGTGGGCATTATTCCGGTTGAGCTCCATATGAAGGTTGCCAGGGCCTGGACAACCATGATTATCAGAAAGAAGGCCAGAGGCATGCTCAGGCCTTTCAGGGGCATTCTGTAAAAAAATGGGGCCGGAGCCAGCATGACCCGTTTTATGGTTTCCAGCAGTCCAGGGAAAAAACCGGTTTGCTCCAGGTTTTCCCATGGGACCTCATATCCTTTTTCATGAGCGGCATCCGTATACTGCTCGTCCCGGTGTTCCTCTCCACCCATTCTTTCCAGGCTGGACCATAGTGAGTCGTCGGTTTTCTGGTCTTGAACTCCTGGTCCGCCGGAAGCAGTCTCTTCAGGAGATGGTGATCCCTTATTGTCCTGCTCCAGCAGAAAGTCCTTCTGATTTACCGTTCTAAACTTGAATTTTTCCCGGCATTGGGGGCATGTAGCTTTCTCAGCCCTGGGAGGTATTTTTTCATCAGGTACATCCTGCATATATCCACAATTGGGACATTTAATCTGCATATGACAAAGTCCTTATGTAATAGTTTAGCCCATTTTTAAGGAAGCAGGGGACAGGCACTCCGGCACCCACTTGAGCATGGTTTTGTGCATAAAAGTCTGGTGTTTTGGGACAAGTGGGTGCCGGAAGAGCCAGTC
>PWNK01000065.1 GCA_003557865.1 Desulfonatronovibrio sp. | reverse complement strand
CAATCCGGCAGGGTACCATGATGAAAGATAACGACCACCTAAATCAAAAATGCAAAGATCAGGCTGACAGGATCTGCAAGGATATTTGCGCCCGGGCTGAGTCAACGCCTTCAGTGGCTGATCCACTGAGGATATATATGCGTGAACTGGGCAGATTCCCCCCCCTGTCCGCAGAAGAGGAGTTTGAGCTGGCCAGGAAGTACCGGGAAGAGGGTGATCATGAAGCGGCCCTGAAGCTGGTGACCTCCAACCTGCGCCTTGTGGTCAGGATTGCCATGGAATTTCAGCGCAAATGGATGAAAAATGTGCTTGACTATATCCAGGAGGGCAATGTGGGGCTCATGAAGGCCCTTAAAAAATTCGACCCGGACAAGGGGATCAAGTTTTCATATTATGCTTCCTTCTGGATAAGGGCCTACATACTCAAGTTTATCATGGATAACTGGAGGATGGTCAAGGTGGGGACCACACAGGCTCAGCGCAAGCTGTTCTATAATCTGGGCAAGGAAAAGCAGCGCCTGGAAGCCATGGGCATAAGCCCTGACTCTGATACCATTTCCCAGAACCTGGATGTTTCGGAATCAGATGTGGTTGAAATGGGGCAAAGGCTGGGACAGCATGATCTGTCCCTGGATATGCCCTTTTCTGATGATTCAGAAATGACCCCCATGAACTTCATCCCGGCCCTGGGGCAGGGGGTTGAAGATCTTTTTCTTCAGGAAGAAACAGCGGATATTCTGAACAAGAATATCAGGGAGCTCATGCCCAGTCTCAATGAAAAGGAGAGGGACATAATCGAGATGAGACTTCTGGCCGAGTCTCCGGTGACTCTCCGGGAAATCGGGGAAAAATACGGCATCACCAGGGAGAGAGTCAGGCAGATAGAAGCCAGGCTCCTGGAAAAAATCAAGGCCCAGATCAAAGGTAATATCAGCGATTTTTCCAGGGACTGGATAGATAATGATTGACAGGCAGACTGATCAGGATGGCTTGAGGGACATGATTTCAAGTCCTGGCCAGGCTGTGGCCGGACATAGCCTTCGCCTGATCTTTTTATGACTCTTGGCAGCTGCAGCCCTCAATGTTCTTGCGGGAACATGATCTGCGAGTTTTTCAAATGACCTGAGAGTAAATGTTCCGGGCGCAATTTATTCTAACATTTTTAAATCACTGGACTGCCCGGCACGCACTTTAACGCTAATGCTGGCAGCAGCTGAATGTTTCAGGGTAGACCTGAATTTTTTGCCAATTATGCAACGCAGATAAAGTGGGTGCCGGGCAGCAAATCCTTGCTCAAGCAGTATTGTTTAATAAAATCAAAGTTTTTTTGCTGGAATTCTTGACTGTCGAGAAAATGATTAAAAAGATTTTTACGATATTTATAACTACTCTTTTTTTTACAGTCGGCTGCGCTGTAAAACAGGAGCCCCCGGCAACAGCCCCGGAGTGGGAGCTGTCGTCCCAAGCTGCCGCGACCTATTACTTTCTCAGATCCCTGGACGAAACCGTTCGGGGAAGGTTTCTCGAATCAGCCGCTGTTCTTGAAAAGGCCGTTGCGGAAAACCCCAGGCCCATTCTTTATATTGAGATGGCCAGGTCCTACTGGAGGGCCCAGGACAGGCAATCGGCTTTCAGGACCATGGAGGAAGCCGTAAGCATCTTTCCTGATGAACCAGGTCTGTATTTTTTTCTGGCAGAGCTTTATCTCGCGGATAATAAAGATGACCAGGCGGTGACTGTCCTTGAGAGATACAGGGAAGTGGCTCCTCATGATCTGGATGTCTATCAGGATCTGGCCTCTTTTTATTCTCAGATGGGCGATTATCCCCGAGTCCTGGATCTTCTGGATCAGGTTCCCGAGGACAGGAAAACTCCGGAGATGCTGTATTATATGGGCAGGGCCAGCAGTGAACTCGGAGATCGCAAAAAGGCCCTGTTCTTTCTCAGGCGGGCTGTGGAAAGTAAACCCGGTTTTCCCCAGGCCTGGGCAGAGATGGCCTTCATTCATGAGAGAGAAAGAGATTACCTCCAGGCAGAAGAGATTTACCGGAAGCTTCTGAGCATGGGGGAGCGCAATCCTGAGCTGGTTCTGCGGATTATTGAGCTTAATCTCATGTTGAACAATCCGGATAAGGCCCTGGAATATCTTGGCAGGGGACCTGTGGACAGCCAGTTCCTGCTTGATGTGGCCAACAAGTTTATCTCCAACAGCTTTTACAGCCACGCTTATGAAATTATCCAAAGAATCAGGGAGCAGGGCGCTTACCCGCCGACAGTGTACTTTTATCTGGCACTCATTGCTTACCAGGGATGGTCAGATCCAGACGAGGCCCTGGATTATCTGGGCAGGGTCCCGGAAGAGGATGCCCATCATATTCAGGCTCTTTCTTTCAGTATCCAGATCTATTTTGAAGAGCAGCTCTACCAGGAAGCACTGGATCTTGCAGTGCTGGGACGGGACACACATCCCGCAGAAAGCAGGTTTTTTCTGTTTGAAGCTATTGTTCTGGAAGTTCTTGAGGACTTTGACATGGCCCTGGAAACAGTCAGCTCAGCCCTTAAAGAATGGCCTGAGGATACTGACCTGCTTTTCAGAAAAGGGGTTGTTGTCGATAAAACGGGAGACAAGGACGGCTCGCTGAAGATCATGGAAGAAGTTATCGCCATTGACCAGGATCATCATGAGGCCCTCAACTATATCGGATATTCTCTTGCAGAGCAGAACAGGGATCTTGACAGGGCCCTTGTCCTCATTGAAAGAGCCTTGAGCCTGGATCCGGCCAATGGATATTACCTTGATTCCCTGGCGTGGGTTTATTACATGCAGGGCGATTACCACATGGCCTGGAAACAGATAAAAACAGCAGTGGAATTTGTGGATGACGACCCCATAATCTGGGAGCATTACGGAGACATCGCTCAAAAAATGGGGTTCAAGGCCCAGGCTGTCAAGGGCTATGAAATGGCCCTGGAGAATGAACCAGAAGACCGAGAAAAGATCCTGGAAAAAATGCGTGATCTGAACAGCAGGCTCACCGGACAGGAAAGCGGGACAGTGTACTGATGGCTTTTGTAAGGCTGTTCCTGCTTTTAATAATGGTCAGTCTGGCTGCGGGCTGCGCCCCGAAAACCATTCCTGTGGAAAGGCCTCCGGAAAAAGTCTGGAACTTATTTTGGTCCAGCATGGCCAGGTTCTCTCCGGATCAGGCCTTTCTGATCAATGCCACAGTCAGTTATAGCACCCCGGGCCAGAGAAACAGGATTCAGTACACTATCTGGGGAGACATGGGCTATCCGATACGCATGGATTTAAGCGCTGGACTTGGACAGATTATAGCCATGTGGTATGAGGATGAGCAGCTCTGGGAAGCTTATTTCCCCGGGGATAACATCAAGTATGTGCACTTTGACGGGGCAGCGGGGGCCAGTCTGCTGGGGTACCCGACTCCACTTGATCTGCGGCAGACGACCATGGTCCTGCTTGGGGCATTTGAAGGGCTTGTTCCTGAAGTCTATCATAAAGTCACAAGATATGACAGCGGATGGAAATACTATTTCAAAGATCAGGAAGTTGAAAGCCTGGTTTTAAACCAGGACGGAACTGTTTCTTCCATTTCCGGTCAGGCATGGACAGTTGAACTTTCTGCCGGAAGGGAACAGGATCAGTTCCACTATTTCTCAAGAATCGACATGCAGCTTTCGGAGAATGAAAAGGCCCTGATCAGGATAAGATCAATAAGCCTGGAAAACAGGCAATGGGAAAGGGAGCAGCTTGAACTGAGTATCCCTCCGGAAGCAGGGGTTGTTTACCTGCCGGGTTACTTGCAGTAGGTTACGGCGGCCTGCCGGCTGCGGGGATCATTTCCTTTGTCCGGCGCAGGTCTGACTGAGGAGATTAAGAATGACAGGATCAGCAGCCCCGCGAGAACAAAGGCCCGGGAGTGTTCAGGGCTTTTTTGGTGTTTTCCCTTAACAAACTGTAACCATCAGCAGCCAAAGGGGTTTTCATGACTAGCTACAGAAAGGGGTGTCAAGGTATTAATCAGGGACAGTTTCTGGGGCCATGGGAGATATTTCCCGTAGCCTGGAAGCTGATTTTCAGCGAAATGCTCTGGTTCTTTAAATCCCGTATCGGATTATGGGAGATCAGGCAGCTGAAAAAGAGAGTTGCCGCAGAGAAGGCAAGGCTTGGCGGGCTGGTTGAGATGAAGGCCGGGGAAGACAGCGGGAAACTTGATTTGACTGATCCGGAACTTGACCTGACCCTTGGACAACTCCGGCTGATTAATGAAGAAATCGCCTATTTGCGCAAACAAATGCAGGCCAGGCGGGATATTTTTGTTGAAAATCGCCGGCATAAGTATCTCCAGAAACGTGAGCCTCTGACTTGATAAGGGATTACTTGTATGCAGCCCCCAGAGATTGTTTTTGGTTCGGATCACGCCGGTCTTAATTTAAAAAAAGAATTGATGGATCATCTGGCCGGCCGGCTGAGAGCTTGGGATGTCGGGCCTCTTCAGAAGGTCAGCTGTGATTACCCGGTTTACGCCAGAAAACTTTGCCAAAAAGTTCTGGAACAGGGTATCCCCGGAATATTGATTTGCGGATCAGGGATAGGGATGTCCATTACCGCCAACCGGATCCCAGGGATAAGAGCGGCCCTGTGTCTCAATGAGTACATGGCCAGAATGTCCAGGAAGCATAACGATGCCAATGTGCTTTGCCTGGGGGAGAGAATAGTCGGTGTTGACCTGGCCAAAAGCATTATGGAGTCATTTCTTGGCGAGTCATTCGAGGGTGGAAGACATCAGGCAAGAATCGATCTTATTGAAAGCAGTGTCCAGGAATCTTAAAAACAATCGCAGCTATTGACCATAATGCTGGCCTGTCTGGGACTAAGGTTTCTTTTGCCTGCGAACTCCCTGTCGCGGTTCCGTAGGACAAAAATTTATTGGTCCCTGTAACTTACTTAGATATCAAACAAATCTGAGAATTGTTCGAAACCATAAGTCAGCGCATGTTTGTCCAAGGGAACCGTCGACGGTCAAACATCGCAGGCATTACGAAACCTTAGCTCCGGACAGGCCTTTAATGCTGATGTTAATCAAAACCCGTGGTGAATATATACAAACAATCAAAACAGCAAACGGATGTAAACATGAATGACAGAATTGATCATAAGGCGGTGAACGTCGTCAAGGGTCTGATAATGGACGGAACGAGAAAGGCAGATTCAGGCCATCCCGGAGGGGCCATGTCCTCTGCTGATTACCTGTACATCCTGTTCAAGGATTTTCTTGTTTTCAATCCTGAGGATGACCAGTGGTTTGACCGGGACAGATTCGTGTTGTCAGCCGGGCATGAGTCCATGCTTCTTTACAGCCTGCTGTGCATGAGCGGTTATTTAAACATGGATGACCTGAAGGCTTTCCGTCAGCTGGGCAGCCGTACTCCCGGTCATCCCGAGCACCATCTGACCCCGGGAGTGGAAGCGACAACCGGCCCCCTGGGACAAGGCCTGGGCATGTCCGTGGGCATGGCCGTAGCCGAATCATTTCTGCGTTCCAGGCTGGGCAGGGAAATTTGTGACCACTTTACCTATGCCCTGGTTTCAGATGGGGATCTTCAGGAACCCGTCGCCCTGGGCAGCGCGGCTCTTGCGGGCGGCTGGGGGCTGGGCAGACTCATTGTTTATTATGACAGCAATAAAATTCAGCTGGCAGGGCCCACAGACAGGGCGGACTGTTCTGATTACAAGAAGATTTTCGAGGCTTTTTGCTGGCAGGTAATAGAAATTGACGGTCACGATCACCATCAGATCAGAAAGGCTTTGACAGCCGCCAGAATGGAAGATCAAAGACCGACCCTGATTATCGGGCATACGGTCATGGCCAAGGGCAGCGCCACCCTGGAAGGCAGAGAGGAAACCCATGGTGCGCCCTTTTCACCCGAAGAAATCGCAAAAACCAAGGAGGCTTTGGGGCTTCCAGCGGACCAGGAGTTTTTTCTGCCCCGGGATATTGTGGATCACTTTCAGGAGAGGTTTTCATCCCTGGTGGCCAAAGCTGATAAATGGGAGCAAAGACTGGATGACATGCTGCGCGGATCTGGCGAAAAGGCCAGTTTCTGGAAATTCATTCATTCTGATCCGGGTTCCCGCGTTCTTGATCTGCCAAGCTTTGAAGCCGGAAAAAGCATTGCCACCAGAAAGGCCTTCGGGAGCTGCCTTGACGTTCTCATGAACAGGCTTCCCAACCTTATGGGCGGTTCAGCCGACCTGGACCCTTCAAACCAGACGGTCAGATTCAGGGAAAGTGCCGGGCTTTTTCACAATATTAACAATCCTTCAGGGCGATACCTGGCTTTCGGGGTGCGCGAATTTCCCATGGGAGCAATTTTAAACGGGCTGGCTCTTCACAAAGGAATAACATGCTTTGGGGCAACCTTTCTGGTCTTTTCCGACTATGAGCGCAATGCCCTGCGCATGTCCGCCCTGCAGATGCTGCCGGTGCTCCATGTTTTCACCCATGACTCCTTTTATGTGGGAGAGGACGGCCCCACCCACCAGCCGGTGGAACATATCAGCTCGCTGCGTCTCATCCCCGATTTTTTTGTGTTCAGGCCGGCTGATGCCCTGGAAACAAGGTTTTCCCTGGAGCTGGCTCTTGGCCGGGGTACAAACCCCAGCGCCCTGCTTCTCACCCGTCAGGGAGTCCCTGTCCTGGACCTTGAAAAATATCCGCAGATAGCCCAAGGCGTCTCCAGGGGGGCCTATATCCTGCAAGACATGCAGGATCCGGAAATCATTATCATAGCATCCGGCTCTGAAGTGCACCTGGCCCTTGAGGCGGCCTCCCTTCTGGCCCCGGCCAGAATCAGGGTGGTCAGCGCGCCGTGCCTGGAGCTTTTTGAAGACCAGGATGATGCTTACAAGAAAAGGGTTCTGCCCCCGGGCATAAGCAGAAGATTTGCCGTGGAGGCCGGCAGGGGTCAGCTCTGGTACAAATATGTGGGCCTTGAAGGTCATGTGTACAGCCTGGACAGATTCGGGGAATCTGCCCCGGGCAAGGTCCTGGCCCAGGAATTCGGGTTTACCGCTCAAAAGCTGGCCGGGTTTATCCAGGAAAGAACTTAGTCCTTGCCTGAGCAAGGCGCAAGCTGTCCTCTGGGCCTGCGAAAAGTCAGTTTTCAGGCGCAGATGACGGAAAGACAGGGGCCACGCTAAACAAAGGCGCCAGGCACAAGAGTCAGACAGTTATGGAATACGGTTTGCTCAACCAGAATTTACTATTGGACTTATTGCAGTCACGTCTGTCTTTGTAAACCCTCTGGAAATACAGCACCGCAATGATTGCCTTTCATTTTTTAGCATGGCAAAGTATATGATTCCAGCTGGAAAAATGGTTTCCGGGCCAATTAAGCTCGACACCAAACAGTATTTTTTGTTTTTTTCTGTCAGGCATAGACATCGGACCACGTCAGGGTTCACCTTGATCGAGATAGTAGCGGTCCTGGTCATAGTGGGCGTTCTTGGATCCATTTCCGTCCCCGCGATAAAGAACATTATCCTGCAGGCCGAAATAAAGACCTGCGTTGCCCAGCTCAGGTCCATTGCTGCAGTCATTGACCAGCATTATATTAAACACGGAGATTATCCCCAAAGCCTTGCGGATGTTGGAAAAAACCAGGAAAAAGATCCATGGGGCAATTCCCTGCAATATCTGAAAATTCAGGGAGGCGGCCCGGGCATTCCCGGAAAAGCCCGTAAGAATCAATTTCAGGTCCCGCTCAACGATGATTACGATTTATACAGCAAGGGTCCAGACGGTCAATCATCCGCGCCGCTCACTGCTCTGCCCAGCCGCGACGACATCATCAGGGCAAATAACGGGGGGTTTATCGGACCCGCATCCGACTACTAGACAGGCAGAGGATCATAACTGGTGCGTTTTGACCTAAAACTGTTTAAGAGCAGACTGGCAT
>PWNK01000151.1 GCA_003557865.1 Desulfonatronovibrio sp. | reverse complement strand
GATTCCTTTCCTGGGGTTGTCCTGGGCTTTATTATAAGCGTCATCCCTGTACAGAAAGATGATCACATCCGCGTCCTGCTCAATAGCGCCTGACTCCCTGAGATCCGAGAGAACCGGACGCTTGTTGGTCCTGTCCTCAACCTTTCGATTCAGCTGGGAAAGAGCCACCACAGGAACATCTATCTCCTTGGCCAGGGCCTTCAATGATCTGGAGATCTCGGATATCTCCTGCTCCCTGGAGTCGATGCGCCTTCCGGCGCGCATGAGCTGAAGGTAGTCAACAATGACCATCCCCAGTTTTTTCTCCGACTTGAGACGTCTGCACCGGGCTCTGAGCTCAAGGGATGATAAAGCGGGCGAGTCGTCAATGTAAATGGGCGCCTTGGACAGGGCTCCGGCTGATTCGTAAAGTCTGTTCCAGTCTTCATCATTGAGAAACCCTGTGCGCAGATTTCTCAGGTCAACCTTCCCATAGGAGCAGAGCATGCGCATCATAAGCTGCTGCATGGACATTTCCAGGGAGAAAATGGCGGTGGGAACGTCGTGAGACACGGCCGAGCGCATGGCCACGTTCAGGGCGAAAGCCGTCTTGCCCATACTTGGCCTGGCAGCGATAATTATCAGATCCGTGGGCTGGAAACCTGCGGTAAGTTCATCCAGCTTGTGATAACCGGTGGGAACCCCTGTCACCAGTTCCTTCTTTTCCACCCTCTTCTGGAGCAGCTCAAAGACATCATCGACAAGCTCCTTGCTGGTCCTGAAAACCTGCCTGGTCTTGGAGGCGCTGATGGAAAAAACCCTTTGTTCAGATGAATCAAGAAGGTCGCTGACATCAGACGCGGGGTCAAAGCTGTGGGCGATTATCTCCGTGGCCGCTGCTATCAGGTGCCTGCGGATGGCCTTTTCCTTGACTATGTGGGCGTAAAAGACCGCGTTGGATGAAGAAGCCACAGACTCGGTCAGAGAGGCCAGATAAACCGCGCCCCCAACTGATTCCAGAAGTCCTTTTTTTTCAAGCTCCTCATGAACCGTTACCAAGTCAACTGGAATGTTTTTGCGGTAAAGATCGAGAAAGGTGCTGAAAACTTTCTGGTGAACTGGAGAATAAAAATCCTCCTCAACCAGAATGTCGATTATGGAATGCAAAATACCGTTGGACAAAAAAACCCCGCCCAGAACCGCCTGCTCTGCATCAAGGTTCTGGGGGGGCATTTTCCTGATTAAATCAGAGGTGATCCTGTTCAGGTTTTTGGGGAGATTATCCGTACCGGCTGAAGACACCTTATGCTTGCTGGATCCCTTGCTGGACATCTTCAGTTTCCGTCTTAGTTTCCGGTTCCTGTTTATCCTGGATTTGCGTGCCGAATTTGACGACGCTTACTTTTACCTGACAGACAACATCCTGGTGAAGCTTGACCTCAACCTCATGGTCTCCCAGGGAACGGATAGGGCTGTCGAGAACTATCTTGCGCCGGTCCAGATCAATGCCCAGCTCCGAAAGGGCATCCCCTATGTGCGTTGTGGTAACTGAACCGTAAAGCTTTTCATTTTCGCCCACCCGGACAGGGATTATCACATGGGCCTCGTTGATCCTCTCGGCCATGCTCTGGGCTGCCCGGCGGACTTTTTCCACCTGCATCTCAAGCTTTTTCCTTTCCCCTTCAAAGACATTCATATTGGATTTGGTAGCCGGCATGGCAAGGCCCTTGGGGATAAGATAGTTTCGTCCATACCCAGGTCTGACCTTGACCACCTCACCCAGACGACCAAGATTTTCCACGTCTGCTCTTAAAATCAGCTGCATGATTCTGCTCCTAACAAGGATTATTATTATTGTCGGTTATCCCGGATTATCAGCTCCAGCTTCATCTTTAACTGGTTATGCCAGCAAGCTGACAAAAAATATCTTTTGATTCCCATCGGTTGCCGCCAAGGGGTCTGGACCGGGATAAAAGATCTCAAGCTGTCCTTTTATGGACACTAACGCTGTGGGTAGCTGTATAAATCATCAGCGCCATCTGCCTGGACTTCTTGATCTCTCCTGTCAGCTGGCGCTGATGCTTTGCGCAGGTGCCCGTAATTCTCCGGGCGATGATTTTACCGCGATCAGTGATAAAGTCCCTGAGCAGGTCCACGTTTTTATAATCAAGATCAATATCCTTATTGGCGCAGAAACGACAAAATTTCTTTCTGGGTGCGAATTTTCGAAAAGTCATCTATACCTCCACAGGCTCGGCCCTGGATTCGCTGTTTGAATCGGCCTTCTGCTCAAGCTTTACTGTTAGAAATTTAAAGATTCCATCCGCATTCCTTATGTTGCGCTCAAGCTCGGAAACCTTGTCCGGAGGCAGAGAGTATTCCAGGCGCACATAATGTCCTCTGGTCTGTTTGCGCACCGGATAGGCCAGCTCCTTGATTCCCCAGTCGTCATTCTGAAGAATATTGCCTCCGTCACGGTCGATAATCCCGGTGAGGGTGTCCAGTACTTCCCTGCTGCCTTCTGAACCCAGTTCAGGACTCAGCAAAAGAAGCGTCTCATAAGTCATGTTCATTAATAGTCCTCCTTATGGTCATATGGCCCTCCAAATGAGAGCAAGGTAAACGAAAATTATTATTTTGATTCAAAAATTATGTCAAGCGCAAAAATTCTTCAAGTTCCAGCATGAACTCTGGCAGCAGGCTTTTTCCCCGGACCTTTCGAACTACTTCTCCCTTCTTGAATATGATCCCGCAGTCCCGTCCACCGGCCAGACCTATGTCCGCCTCCCTGGCCTCACCAGGTCCGTTGACAACGCAGCCCATTACCGCAACGGTAAACACCTTTTCAACCCCTTTAAGCCTTTTCTCCACAGCAATGGCCATGGAAACCAGATCAATCTCGGTCCGGCCGCAGGTGGGACAGGATATAATTTCCGGCCCCCTTTGCCGCAGTCCCAGAGACCTGAGTATTTCCCAGGCTACAGGCATTTCATCCACAGGATCTCCGGTAAGGGAGACGCGGAGAGTGTCGCCCAGGCCTTCATACAGCAGGATGCCCAGGCCTACTCCTGATTTAACCGCTCCGCGCATGGGGGTTCCTGCTTCAGTTATGCCTATGTGCAGAGGATAATCGCATTTTTCAGACAAGAGTTTGTAGGCGGAGACAGTACCTGAAACAGATGAGGATTTGAGCGAGACCTTGATCAGCTCAAAATTCCTGTCCTCAAGAATATGAATATGCTCCAGGGCGCTTTCCACCATGGCTTCCGGGGTCGGCCCGCCGTATTTTTTCAACAGCTTCTTATCTATTGACCCGCTATTCACGCCTATCCGAATGGGTGTCCCTGCTGATCTGGCCGCGTCAACCACCTGGCTTACTCTTTTCCCGCTCCCGATGTTGCCGGGGTTGAGACGAAGTCCGTGCACCCCGGCCTCTATGGAACCCAAGGCCAGGCGGTGATCAAAATGAATATCAGCTATGACCGGAACAGGTGAATCCTGGACAATACGTTTCAGGCTGTATACTGCCTGTTTGTCGGGTATGGCCACCCGGACGATTTCGCATCCGGAAGCATCAAGATCAATAATCTGCTCCAGGGTCCGGTCACTATCCCTGGTGTCAGTATTGGTCATGCTCTGAACCCGGACCGGGTTATCTGCGCCGATGCCTACAGACCCGACAAAGATTTGCCTGGTGGTTTTCCTCTTCATGAATCCCCATTAACACCGGAGATGCATCCCATCAAGAAATTACTGGAGTTGAATGTTGAAATTCCCCGGGTTCGAGAATAGATTGCAGTCTGTCAGTTTGAATTTTTACTTTTTTTGTTAGCACTGCCGCACAACATGTATCAGTTCAGCCCGTTGTCTTAGGTCTGGGGACTTGACTGACAGCAGATCTGAGTTTCCCGGTGATGCCGGAAATTATTTTGAAGTCTTGATCACAGTCCCGGTGATGCCGGGAAAAGGAAGTCCTGTCATGAAAATCGGAATAAGCACTTGTCTTCTTGGAGAAAACGTCCGTTATGATGGAGGTCACAAACTGGACAGATATCTGCGGGATCTGCTGGGTAAATTCGTGACCTACATGCCTGTCTGTCCTGAAACCGAGTCAGGACTGCCTGTTCCCAGAGAGGCCATGCGTCTTGTGGGCGAACCTTCAAGTCCCCGCCTGGTGACCATTCAAACAGGAGTGGATCATACCCGGCGTCTGGAGAACTGGGGACGCAGAAAACTGGATGAACTGGACAAAGAGGAGCTTTGCGGATTCATTTTTAAATCCAGATCACCAAGCAGTGGCATGGAAAGGGTCAAGGTCTACAGCGACAAAGGCCACCCGGCCCCCAAGGGCAGAGGGATCTTCGCAGGAATGTTCATGGACCGTTTCCCCCTGCTCCCGGTGGAAGAAGACGGCAGGCTTCATGACCCTAACCTCAGGGAAAATTTCATCGCCAGGATTTTTGTCTTCAGCAGGTGGAGGCAGGTCCTGGAAAAAGGCCTGACCACGGGGAGGCTGGTGAAGTTTCATACCCGGCATAAGCTTTTGCTCATGTCCCACAACATTAACGCCTACCGCGAGCTGGGCAGGATGGTGGCCGCAGCCGGGGAGTACGACCCGGAGGTGCTTGGAGCTGAATACATATCAAAACTCATGTCCGCCCTCAAGCTTTATTCAACAGTGAAAAAAAACGTCAATGTGCTCCAGCATATTATGGGTCATTTCAAAAAAGACCTGACCAGAGATGAAAAACAGGAGCTGCTTGAAATTATCAACAGCTACTCTGAATCACTGGTTCCCATTATTGTTCCCGTTACCCTGCTCAATCATTATGTCCGCAAATACGATAAACATTACCTCCAGGAACAGGTCTATCTGAATCCTCATCCCCTGGAACTCAGGCTTCGTAACCACGTCTGATGGAATAATCTGGCGCTGCACAGGGTGTGATGTTCTGCCGGTCCCTGTTCCCTGAACAGGGACACGCGGACAAAGGCACGGTTTTTACCGCAAAAAAAGCGCCCGCAGGATTAACTCCTGCGGGCGCGTACCCGAAAAAAACATAAGTTACAGACCAAGCTTGCAGTTTTTTCCATCTTCGCAGTAAGTTCTGATGAACTGGCCGAGCTGGATGCCCAGATTAAAACACTTGATCCCGGCCATACACTCTTCCACGTCCTTTTCTTCAAGGTGCGTGGCCAGCTCATGTTCATTCTTCTTGAACCGGGCAAGCCAGGCGTCTTTGGCGCTGTCCCTTTCCACCTCTAACTGGAGGCCGTACTTTTCAATTTCAGGAAAAAGCTTCAGAATCTTTGATTTCAAATCTGCACTGTTCAGGCTCATAATCACCTCCTGGAAATAATTTCAATAATACTTACTTTGGCAACAAAACAAAAAAAATCGATCTGTCAGCGGATCCCTGCTTGAAAAGCATAAAGTCAGGGGCTGTCAACAGATGTATAGACCTTTTGTAAAAAAATGCAGGCTAGACATTATGCTGTCAAAGGCTACTCAAGCTGGGAAGAGGCAAATTCCCAATTGATCAGGTTATTGATGAAGGCATCGATATAGTCCGGCCTTCTGTTCTGATAATCCAGGTAATAAGCGTGCTCCCAGACGTCCATGGTCAGTATGGGTTTCAGCCCGTGGGCCAGGGGGGTGTCCGCGTTGGGGGTCTTCATAACCTCCAGCCTGCCCTTGTTCAGGACAAGCCAGGCCCAGCCGCTTCCAAACTGGGTCAGCCCGGCCTTTTTGAACTGCTCAGCAAACTGTTCATAGCTTCCGAAATGCTGCTTGATTTCATCAGCTATTGCTCCGGTGGGACGGCCTCCTCCCCCGGATTTCATGGAGTTCCAGTAAAAGCTGTGATTCCAGACTTGGGCGGCATTATTGAAGATACCGGATTTGGAAGGAACGCCCGAAGTCTTGGTGATGATATTTTCCAGGGATTCACCGGCCAGATCGGTATCCTGGATAAGATTATTCAGATTGACCACATATGTGTTGTGATGCTTGCCATGGTGGAATTCCAGGGTTTTTGAACTTATGTAAGGCTCTAGAGCGTCTTTGGGATATGGAAGTTCAGGCAAGGTGAAACTCATAAGCACCTCCAGATTAATTATTATGAGGGACAATTCCCTGAGAGGTCAGGGACAGAGAAAAAAATTGTTATGCATTATGACTTTTGTGGTTAAAAAACAGTCAGTAGCAAAATTGATACGAGCATAAAGATATCTTAACCAAAATAAAGCCGATAGTCAAAACAGCAGAAAGAATCATTTTTCTCGACTCTCTCTGCTGCCTTTTCAGAAACGACCGGCATACGAATCTGCCCGCCACATTCTACTGCTTAACCATGGGCTGGCCGCAACAGACCAGTTCTCCGCCGCCTGCTTCCTTAACTTCTACTACATTTCCGCAGGCATCACACTTGTAAACTTCTCCTACCTTGGTCATAACATATCTCCTTGTTAATGTTTCAAAGCAATTTCTGATTATTCTTGTATCTGTTTAGCGTTTTTTTCGAAGGCAGGGGGACAGGCACTCCGAACCCCACCTGAACATAATTATGTGCTCAACATGCCTCATTTTTTGGAACAAGTGGATCCCGGAAGAACCAGTCCCCATGCGAAATGCAAAGCGCTAAACAGATACATTGTTTATTCTAATGCACAAATACTACTGCGCTGTAATCAGCTTGTAGACCCTGTGCGCATCATCGTATGATTCAGAGTACACTGAACCTGGTTTCGGAAGACCAGCAGCCTTCCAGGCAAGTATTGGATCCAGAAATTTATCCTGAACACATTCCCTGGGCTGATCCAGTCTTTTGCAAACCGCGTTAAGAATGGGAAACGCACTAAATTTCTTGTAGTAACTGCGCATGAACTTCAAAATTTCAAGTGTTTCCTTGTCCAGTTCAGGACCGTCAGCATTCTTGAGCACCGCCTGGGCTACATCTTCATCCCAGTCTTGTTCATTAACCAGGAAACCGTCATCATCCACTTCAATCTCTTTTCCTTTAACATCCAGGTATGGCATATTTTCTAACTCCTCTAGGCATAACTGCCGGTAAGATCAACCCGATCCACGCCACCCGCCGGGCTCTTCACGGAACTGCATATCCATTTCCTCACTGATGCCCACCCTGATTTCCTTTTCGCCTTCATCAAGGGTTACATTTAATTCAGGATCACGTCCCACATCCAGGGCAACTTCACGCCAGTGATCTTTAACCTTTTCTGCGAAGTTCTTTATTTCTTCCAGATTGTCGCCTTTTTTGAGCCATCTGGCTACCCAGACCCACATAATAAACTCCTTATGCAAACGAATATATAAGTCGAAAAAAAATTTACTGCCTTTGCCAATTCTTAAATAATTAGCATGCAAACAGCAGTTGTCAAGACCTGTCAGTCCATAAAGGAATCAGTCAAGGCCCAGGTTTCAATGAATAAGCCTGATCAGCTCTTTTTTAAACTCCTCTACAGCCGGGGCCGCCTGCTCAAAAACTTCCCTGGATTTGTGGAAATGCAGCAGCCTGACATCCCTGATCTCGGGTCTGATATAAATATCAGGCTCCAAACGTTTCATTTTTTCCTGAACTATGGCCTGCTGCATAATCTCAAAAGCATTGAAAAGTGCGTCGGTTAGATCCGGAAGGTCAGTCTGCTTGTCTGGCTTGCCTCCTGAGACATCAATGGCAGCTATATGCCTGCACTCCCCTTCCAGAAGATCGTAAGGCAGGGGGTTAACAGTCCCTCCATCAACCAGAAGCCTTTCCCCCAGTGAAACCGGGGCGAACAGTCCGGGAACTGCCATGCTGGCGCTCACCGCCGGGATAATATCGCCGGTTTCCAGAACCACCTGTTCCCGTTTCCAGTAATCGGCAGCCACCACTTTCAGGGGAATGGGCAGTTCCTCAAAGGTGGAAAAGCGAATTTTTTGTTTTAAAAATTTGAGGAACCCATGGGTGTCCAAAAGCCCGCCCGCGTCCAGGTCGAGTCTGAGCAGGTCCATGATTTTAAG